>NZ_KV821289.1:0-220772 GCF_001815635.1 Corynebacterium sp. HMSC075D04 | reverse complement strand
GAGTAGGTTACCGCCGACCCAACAACTTCACACACAAACACCCGTAAACGAAACTAAACCCAACCGGTTTCACCTACGGGTGTTTTTGCGCATACCCACATGATTGTTGTCGCCGACAACAGCAACATTGGTGCACACCCACCAGACCGCAATACAGAGTCAGAAACATTGCGTGCCTGACTATGCCACTGCATAGTTGGCGTACACCCATTAGTCCGCAATGTGGACCACGGAGTCGATGCCAGCGGCGGCGCTCTTGTCAGCGCTCTTGGAAAAGTAGCCCAGCCGATACAAGGAAATAGTTGGTGTCTACCCACTTGTCCGCAATGCGGAGCGAAGCGACTTCACGCCACCGAAGACTCGACTAAAGCCACCAGCACACAGTCGTAAATGCAAAATGAAGCTTCACGGCCGCAGCGTTTTACACTCTGCCCAAGTCAGCGAAAGATATGACGTCGGGTTTTGCATACAGCACAGCCAGGAGAGGGACGTAACCGCAATGCGGAGAACGAATCCTTGATAGCCCATTACGGAGTCGAATGCTCGCCAAGTCCGCTCGGCTGAGGGGGATCAGCATAACTGTGTTGAGCATCCCTATAATGGCTTGGATACGAATTGGAGGGATTCCATGGCAGAGGCCGGCAACGGAGATAACCAGGGACGTCAACGTTCTTATGGTGGTGGCGGAGACCGTCGCGGTAGGAATAACCGCGGGCAGTCTCGTGGTCGTCGTGAATTTGGCGACGGAGAGCGCGGACGTCGCGAGGATCGCTACGGTGGAGCACGCGGCGACAATAAACGCGGCGGTCACGGTGGTGGCCGCGGCCGTGGCAAGCCCCACGGTAAGGGCGGCCACCCGGGCCACGGCGGGCAGGACAACCGTGTCCGCCACGATCGCTCGAACCCATATCGTGAGGGATACCGCGAGGAACGGATGGCGCAGAAGGAGCGCGAACCTGACTTGCCGTCGGGCCTGGATATTAACGACCTTGACCCGTCTGTGCTGCAGGACCTCAAGGTGCTTTCCAAGGACAATGCGGAACGCGTTGCACAGCACATGCTGATGGCTACTGATCTCCTGGAGGACGATCCGAAGCTCGCACTTGAGCACGCCCGCGCCGCGAAGAACCGTGCTGGTCGTGTCGGCGTTGTCCGTGAGACTGCTGGCGTAGTTGCATATCGCGCTGGTGAGTGGAAGGAAGCGCTTTCAGAACTTCGTGCGGCGCGGCGGATGTCTGGTGGCCCGGGGCTGCTAGCTGTGATGGCTGATGCGGAGCGTGGCTTGGGCCGACCTCAGAAGGCGCTTGAACTTGGTCGTAGCCCTGAAGCTAATGAATTGGACGAAGCGGGGAAGATCGAATTGGCGATTGTGCTTGCCGGCGCACGCCATGATCTCGGTCAGCACGATTCTGCACTTGCGACGCTGCAGCGCATGAATCCTTCTTTGGATTCGCAGGGATTTGAGCAAGTGCGTCTTTCCTACGCATATGCTGATGCCCTTCTTGCGACTGGCCAGCGTGGTGAGGCCAAGACGTGGTTTGAACACGCTGCGAAGATTGATACGGATGGTTTCACGGATGCGGCGGAGCGCGCCGCAGAATTGGACTAGACAATGGCGCTGAAGGATAACTACGACGCTCTCCTGCTTGACCTCGACGGCACTGTGTGGAATGGCGGAGTGGCGATTCCAAACGCCGTAGAGGCCATTACGGCGTCGGGGATTCCGGCTATGTATGTGACGAACAATGCGTCGCGTAGCGCAGCGGATGTGGCTGCGATGCTGGGCAAGATTGGCCTCGATACGAAGACCGAAGACGTGATCACTTCAGCACAGGCTGCGTTGTCGATGGCTGAGGCGCACCTCGCCCCCGGAGATCCTGTTCTTGTGGTTGGCGCGCCGTCGTTTAAGCAGCTTGTCGACGAAGCGGGTTACGTCGTCGTCGATAGTGCAGATGCGAATCCGAAGGCGGTGCTGCACGGCCACAACCCGGGGACCGGTTGGGTGCAGTTGTCGGAAGCTGCGTTGGCAATTCAGCGGGGCGCAATCTATCTTGCGTCAAACCTGGATACGTCTTTGCCAATGGAACGTGGGTTGATGATCGGCAATGGTTCGATGGTTGCTGCGGTGACATCGGCGACAGGTGTGACTCCGGAAAGCGCGGGCAAGCCGGGGCCGGCGATGTTCATTCAGGCTTCTGAACGCATGAATGCGAAGCGTCCGCTTGCCGTGGGAGACAGGCTAGATACTGATATTGCAGGTGGCGTTGCGGCGGGGATTCCGTCGCTGCACGTGCTTACCGGTGTTTCTGGCCCGTTGGCGCTCATGGAGGCGCCCAAGGAGCAGCGACCGACGTTTATCGCGGAGGATATGCGCGGACTCAACGAGGACCCAGAGGTTTTGCGTCCGGGACCGCAGGGCGGTTTCGCTGCACGTATTGACGGCAACGACATCATTTTGAGCTACGGCAAGGATGGTGCGACACCGATTCAGGCCCTGCGCACGGTTTTGGAGGTCGCGTGGCATATGGAGACTCCACCGGAGTTTGTGCGGCCCAACTCAGAGGCTGCTGAAGCTGCTACAGCTCAGTGGTGGTGACATGAAGCCACCCATGCCCAGGGATCCGCGGGCGCCGCATACGACGCCTGAGGAGGTCACGTCACAGTTTGAAGCGATTCTCGCGGAAGATACTGAATCGCTTGCCGATGAGGTTGACGCACTGACGCGCGCGCATGCGGTACTGGGGCATGCGTTGCAAGAAAGGAACAGCTAATGCCGCCCAAACGGAGGCGTTTGGATGCAGAGCTTGTGCGCCGCAAGATTGCACGTTCGCGCGAGCAGGCTCAAACGTGGATCAAGGAGGGCCGTGTCGAGGTCGGTGGGTTTGTGGCGTCGAAGCCGGCGACAGTGGTAGAGCCAGAGGCGTCGATACGCGTCAATGTCGAGGACATTGATGACTGGGCGTCTCGTGGCGCGCACAAGTTACTTGGAGCGTTGGAAGCCTTCGGGCCACGTGGCCTGAGCGTCGAAGGGCGTAGGGCGCTGGATGCTGGCGCGTCGACAGGTGGGTTTACAGACGTGTTGCTCAGAAACGGCGCACGTGAGGTTGTTGCCGTGGACGTTGGCTACGGTCAGCTCGTGTGGCGCTTGCAGAACGATCCGCGGGTGCGGGTGCTCGATCGGACGAATATCCGAAACCTGACGCCGGACATGATGGGTGGACTCGCGGACCTGATGGTCGGCGACCTGTCTTTCATCTCGTTGAAGCTGGTGTTGCCGGCACTGGTGGAATGTCTTGAGGATGGCGCTGACTTGTTGCCGATGGTCAAGCCTCAATTTGAGGTTGGCAAGGACCGTTTAGGCTCTGGTGGCGTTGTCCGTTCACAGGAGTTGCGCGAAGAAGTCACTGTGGATGTCGCCCAATTCGCACAGGGGCTGGGGCTCAGCGTGCGTGGGGTGGCTGCGTCGCCTCTGCCAGGGCCGAGCGGTAACGTGGAGTACTTCCTGTGGCTTGTAAAGGATGGAGGCGAGGCAATGCTTGACGACGATTCCCTCGCCGCCGCAGTCCAAAAGGCCGTGAAGGAGGGGCCGCAATGACGGCTGAGCGTGAGATCTTGTTGGTTCCGCACTTGTTCCGCGAGTCGAATATCGCGTCCGCAGCGAGGGCTGCGGAGATGCTCCAGGAAGCCGGCATTACGGTGCGGTTGCTTGAACAGGAACAGATGGATGCGATTGAGACGCATCCGGTGCTCAGTGGGCTGACACGTGCCGCTGCTGACGACAATGCGGCGCTTGGCTGCGAGCTGGTGCTGGTGCTCGGCGGAGATGGAACATTTCTGCGCGCCGCAGAGCATGCCCGGGCGCAGGATATTCCGGTGTTGGGAGTCAACCTCGGACATGTCGGGTTCCTCGCAGAAGGTGACGCGGAGAGTCTTGAGGAGTCGGTGAGGCAGGTCGTCGATAAGACGTACCGCGTTGTCGACAGAATGACCATCGACGTGGCAGTCATCGACCAAGAGGGGCAGGTCGTCGGGACGGATTGGGCGCTGAATGAATGCAGCGTGGAGAATCTGGATCGTACACGGGTGCTTGATGCCACGTTGGAGGTTGATTTTCGGCCTGTGTCGTCGTTTGGCTGCGATGGCGTACTGGTGGCCACACCGACCGGATCCACAGCCTATGCGTTTTCTGCTGGCGGTCCGGTGATGTGGCCAGAACTCGATGCGTTGCTGGTGGTGCCGAATAACGCACATGCGTTGTTTGCAAAGCCACTTGTTGTCTCGCCGCGCTCGACGGTTGCTGTGGAGTCAGAACACACGACGTCGAGTGCCATGGCGGTAATGGATGGGTTCCGTCGCATCCCGGTGCCTCCTGGTTCGAGGGTTGAAGTAAGTAGGGGGTCGCGTCCGGTGCGGTGGGTACGCTTGGACGACAAACCGTTCACCGACAGGCTGGTGGATAAGTTCCGGCTGCCGGTGTCCGGCTGGCGCGGCCCGCGGACGGGTCGTGGTGTACGCGGCGTTGATGCGTAAGGAGGCAGAGTGCTCGCAGAGATCGCGATTTCGAACTTGGGCGTGATCCGTCATGCCTCGGCGGAGCTTGCTCCTGGGTTGACGGTGCTCACCGGTGAAACCGGTGCAGGTAAGACCATGGTTGTAACTGGCTTGCGGCTGCTGACAGGAGGCCGCGCTGATGCCTCCCGAGTTCGAACCGGGGCGCAGGAAGCTGTGGTGGAAGGCGCGCTCAGCATCGCAGATCTGCCGGAATCGACATTGTCCGCCGTGCATGCGATTGCAGAGGGCGCTGGTGCAGGGCCTGATGAAAACGGCGAATACGTCGTCTCACGTGCTGTGAAAGCGACGGGGCGATCGAGCGCTCACCTAGGAGGCCGAAAGGTTCCGGCCGCGACACTGGGTGATCTTGCTGGGCATCTGCTCACGATTCATGGCCAGAACGACCAGTTGAGGCTTCTCGCGCCGGAACAGCAGCTGGCGGCGTTGGACCGGTTCGACCCGGCGATCGCTCAGAAGCTTTCCTCCTATCGCGATGTTTATGTCCAGTGGCGGGAGGCAGCGAAAGATCTGAAGGACCGCACCGAGAAACGCCTTGAGTTAGCACAGGAGATGGACCGGCTGCGGTTTGCAATTGAGGAAATCGACGCAGTAGCACCCGTAGACGGCGAAGATGCCGACCTCGTTGCAACCATTAACCGTCTTCAGGATGTTGATGCGCTGCGTGAGGCCGCCCAGACCGCGCTGGTGGCAATTGATGGTGCTGAAGCCGTCGGCGGCTACAGCGCAGAGGCGGAAGAAGCTGCATCAGACCTTGTTGGCAGGGCGCAGGCGGCGTTGGTAGGAGCTAGTGACGAGGAGTTACGGGAGCTTGGTGTGCGCCTCGGGGAGGTCGCCGGTGTGCTTGCGGATGTGTCTGCGGAACTCGGTAGTTTCACCGCAGATCTTCCGACCGACCCGGATGAGCTAGAGCGCCTTCTGCAGCGCCAACAGGAACTCAAGGGGCTCACACGAAAATATGCTCCGGACATCGCGGGTGTGTTGGCGTGGCGAGAGAAGGCCGGGAAACGGCTGAGCAAGATTGATACGTCAGAAGAAGCTATCGACGAGCTGAAGCGCCGCGTTGCTGATCTTGAAGCCGAACTAAAAAAGCGAGCGGCAGCGTTGACCAAGGCACGCAACAAGGCTGCCAAAAACCTCGGGGAGGCGGTGACGGAAGAGCTTCACGGGCTTGCCATGCCGAAGGCGCAGCTGCGCGTCGAGCTGGCGGAGGCCAAGTTTGGCCGCGATGGTGCGGACGCTGTGGAGATCACGCTCGCACCGAACAGCGCGTTGGAGCCAAAGCCGTTGGCCACGAGCGCATCTGGTGGTGAGCTCTCACGAGTCATGCTGGCACTTGAGGTGATCCTTTCGGAGTCGTCGGCGGGCGGCACGCTGGTCTTTGATGAGGTGGACGCTGGTGTCGGTGGACGTGCTGCGGTGGAGATTGGGCGCCGTTTGGCGAGGTTGGCGTTGAGGCATCAGGTCATCGTCGTTACGCACTTGCCCCAGGTTGCGGCGTATGCGAACACGCACCTGCATGTGTCAAAGGACGTGGGCGACGAGGCGGTGACGTCGGGTGTGGGCAATCTGACTGACGAGCAGCGGATTGAGGAGCTCGCGCGCATGATGGCGGGCCTTGATGATTCGGATACAGGGCGTGCCCACGCGGCAGAATTGTTCAAGCGTGCGCAGCGCGAAGTGGAGGAAATGCGGACGTAGCCCGCGCGCCTCCACAGTTCTGGCAGGTCAACGTTGCACAATGGTCGCTATGACTGTTGGAACTGGGGAAGCGCCCGCGCAGGAATTGCGCGGTACGCTGCGCGACTGCACACCGCGGGGCAAAGGCCTTGCTCGCCTGCATGAGGGCGATATTGCGATTGTGGATGCGCCGGACATGCAGCGTCGTTTAGCAGAGCAGCTCATTGCCCGCCGTCCTGCTGCGGTGATCAATCTTGCGCCGTACAGCACTGGATCCTTACCGACGTTCGGTCCGCATTTGCTTCTCGACGCCAACGTTCCGATCTTCGAAGTGGCCGACGCCGCTGTTCGCGAGAAGATCCGCGACGGCAAGAAGGTCACGGTCACGCCAGAGGGGACGATCACCGTCGGAAGGAAAGACGTCGGTGTTGCACAGCGTGTCACACGTGAGCAGGTGGACAACTCCTTCGCTGAGGCACAGCAAGGGCTCGTGGAGAACATGGAAGCCTATTTCGGCAACACCATTGAGTTCATCCACTCGGAAGCGCCGTTGCTTATTGACGGTGTCGGCGCACCCGAACTTGGCGACGCAATGGCGGACCGCAAGGTCGTTGTTGTCTCTCCAGGAGATGACACGCGGCGCCGTCTGACAGGCATCCGCAACTTTATGCGGGAGTACACCCCGGTCATCATTGGTGTGGGAAGCGCCGCGAACACGCTGGCAGAGATGGGTTATGCCGCGGACTTCATTGTCGGTGACCCCGCAGATGTCGCGTCGGAGAATTTGCGTTCTGAAGCACGGGTGATTCTGCCGGCTGACCCAGACGGTTATGCGCCTGGCTTGGAGCGTATCCAAGACTTGGGTGTGGGGGCGATGACGTTCCCAACAGCGACTGATTCGCCGACAGACCTCGCGATCTTGCTTGCTGCGTTCCATGATGCGGAGACGATTGTCACCGTAGGCGAGCCGGTGGAGTTGGACGGGATGCTCACGGACCCGGCAAATGCCGATCCGGCTGCGTTGCTTGCTCGCTTGAAGGCCGGCCGCAAGATTGTTGATTCTACGGTTATTGAGAATCTTTACGCAGTCGAATCCACCAGCGGTGTCGCATGGGCCTGGGCGTTACTCGGCCTGCTGGTCGCTGCTGCCGCCGTCATTCTCGTCGTTGGGCTTGGCGGAAATGGGACGTTCGCCGACAACCTGGTCAATACCTGGGACACAGTTGCCAACACGGTGCGCGGCTGGATTCCGGCAGGGGAAGGGGAGTAAACCGTGGGAAAGCAAAAAGGGACGGGTGGGCTTGTCACTGCTGGTCTGTGTTGGGGGTTAGCTTTCGGCGTGGTGTTGGGGGCGTCGGTACTCGCGCCGGCTATTCCTGGCGGCCCGGATCTGTTCAATGGTGCGTTTCTCAGCGACGTCGACCGGAACGCGAATGGTGATGGAGCCGAGGAGCCGACAAAGGAAAGCAGCGAAGCGCAGCAGCGGCTTGATGCTGCCGATGCTCTTCTGGGCAGTGAGTCGGTGTCCATCGTCTCTGGAGCGCTCAAAGAGGTGCCGGTCGCTATCGTGCGTACGCATACAGCCGCCGATATCGATGTCGATTCCGTGCGGTGGCTGCTCAACGCGGCGGGCGCTTCCGATGCTGGTGAATTGAAACTGACAGAGAAGTTTACGTCGCAAAACTCTGCCGACGAGTTGTCCACGGTGATTGCGTCGACGTTGCCGTCCGGTGCGCAGTTGAGCGTGGAGAACCGTTCACCGGGCACCCATGCGGGTGAGTCGTTGGCGTCGATTATGTTGATCGACCCTGAGACGAAGGAAGCGCCGGCACAGGCTTCGGATCGCAAAATCGTAATTGACACGCTGCAACAATCCGGTTTCGTCGAGACGAAAGGTGAGATCGTGCCCGCGGAGGCTGTCGTGATTGTGGATGGCGCCTCCGGTGACGCCGGCGGAGACTTCGGTGCGAAGCTGGTGCAGGACCTTGCGGAAGCACTTGGCCATGCAGGCAAAACCGTGCTGACGAGTCAAGACATCGCGCCAAAGGAACTGCGCGGCGTGACTACGGTAGGCAACGTGAGCTACGAGTCCGGCAGGATTTCTTCAGTGCTGGCGGTGGCAGAGTGAGCCACGAATTTACCGTCGAGTCCTCCGAGGCACTGATCGAAGCCCCAATCATCGCTGTGCGCCGCGACAGTGTGGTCATGCCTGGTGGCAAGCCAGCTAACCGTGAGATCGTCGAGCATTTCGGCGCAGTGGCAGTAGTTGCACTTGACGACGACGGGCGCGTCGCGCTCGTCGAGCAGTACCGGCACAGCGTAGGCAAGCGGCTGCTTGAACTGCCTGCGGGGCTTCTGGACATGTACGAAGAAGACGAGTTGGTATGTGCGAAGCGCGAACTGGTTGAGGAAGCCGGTCTCGAGGCTGAGCAGTGGGGCGTGCTGGTGGATTTGGTGACGTCTCCGGGATTTGCGGAAGAGGCGGTGCGGGTATTCGTCGCAAAGCAACTGCGCGAGGTGGAACGCCCGGACGCCGAGGACGAAGAAGCCGACATGGACTTTCGGTGGGTGCCACTGAGCGAGGCCGCACAAATGGTGCTTCGAGGCGAGATTGTGAACTCAATCGCCGTGGGCGGCATTTTGGCTGCTTGCCGCGTCGCAGAGGGTAAAGCGCAGTCACGTGATGTGTCGGAGCCATTCGAGTTGCGCCCGCAATCGCTGCCGAAGCGGCGAGCCGAGCGTGGCATCGTGCCGGATATGAAGCGCATCTAGATGGCGGTAAAAGCCGACGAACTAGCTGCGCGCTGGTTGCAGCATCTCGCTGTTGAGCGGGGAGTCTCCCCTCACACGTTGAGTAACTACACCCGCGACGTCAACCGGTACACACGATGGTTGGCAGCCGCTGGGAAAAGCGACTTGGCAACAGTCAGTGCCACCGATGTAGAGGCGTACGTTGCTGACTTGCGCCGCGGGGTGGACGGCGCACGCCCCCTCGCGGCATCTTCGGCTGCGCGTGCGCTGACTGTCGCCCGAGGCTTGCACCGTTTTGGCGTAGAAGAAGGCGTATTGCCGGCAGATACCGCTGCCGAAGTTTCCCCACCGTCAGCTGGCGAGAAGCTACCCGACACTTTGAGCATTGGGGAGGTGGCGACGCTTCTCGATGCCTGCCCGACCGAACAGCCCCTCGGCCTACGCGACAAGGCGCTGTTGGAAACGCTGTATGCCACAGGTGCGCGAGTTTCTGAGGTGCTTGATCTGAGCGTCGATGATGCGACAGCCGCAATAGATACTGAAGGCATTCTGACCGTGACTGGCAAGGGAAGTAAGCAGCGCCTCGTCCCGCTCGGCCGGCATGCACAAGATGCGATCGAGGCGTATCTCGTGCGAGGCAGACCCGTATTCGCCACCGGGAAGTCACACGCGTTGTTCTTGAATAGGCGCGGTGGAGCCTTAACTCGCCAGAGCGCCTGGACTGTAATCAAGCAGGCTGCGGAGCGTGCGGGGATAGACAAAGAGATCTCCCCGCACACGCTCCGGCACTCGTTTGCCACGCATCTGCTGGAAGGTGGCGCAGATGTGCGCTCCGTGCAGGAATTGTTGGGGCACGCTTCAGTGACGACTACGCAGATTTACACACATGTCACAGCAGATAGCCTGCGCGAGGTTTGGCGTAGTTCGCATCCACGTGCGTAAGCTTTTGCGCTTATGAGTGAGTACACATTTGCACGAGCACGTCGCGCAACACTTGCGGTTCCGGCAGCCCTGCTGCTTGCCGTGGGGCTTGGCGGAGGTGTGGGAGCACACCCTGCCTCGGCGCAGATCCCGGGCGGGCTAAGCCCGGATGCAATGGCGAACATGATTCCCTCGGAGATCACCGTGCCTGCGGGGCAGACGACGACGGTTGATGTGGGCGTGCCGGTGGATGTGAATTACTCCGCAGGCGGCTGGGTGGTCACATCCAATGGCACGTCGGTGTCGGTGACCGCTCCAGCGGAAGAGGGCGCGACCGCAGCAGTGCCTGCGAGCGCCGGCGGTTACACGGCGACAGTTAACCTCGTCGCTGTGGGCGGCGGACAGGCAACTGATGCAGACGAAATTGCGGGCGGTGGCGCTGGAGAAAACACCGAGCACCACGGTGGTGGAGGCCACTCCGAAGACAACGGTGGCGGTGGCGCAAACGGCGGTGGCGACGCAAACGGTGAAGCCTCGAACGGCGGATCCGGTGCGGGTGCAGGCAGTGGCAGCGGCGCCGTCAATCGCCCTGAGCGTAAGCCAGCGGAAAAGGCGGACACCGCGGATGCGAAGCGCCTCGATTTCGAGGGAGAGATTCACGGCAACGAGATCGTGGTCAAGGTGCCGTTGAGTAAGGCGCGCGATTTGATGAAATACGCCAACTACGACTCGTCGAATGCGAAACTGCGTTACCTCGATGTCAACGGCAACATCATCGAAGGGGTCAAGCGTGACGTGAACGTCGCGGGGCGCACGTTGACGCTGACGTACCCGGAAGGCGAGACGCCTGACAACCCGTTCATTATGGAGGTCGTGGAGAACGGCGCGGCGACGTTTGTCGCGGTGATTACGTCGACGAATGCTCCGGTTGAGCAGGCTGCCGAAACGGATGAAGAAAACCCGTATGCGGGAGCAGACAACAAAGGTCAAGGCGATAGCGTTGACTCGGGTTCGTCGGTAGGTGATCTTGTCCCGCTCATCATTGGTGGTGGTGCGCTTATCGCGGCACTTGCGCTGCTGATTATCTTCCTTCGGAAGCGAAGCCGTGGGCAGGTCTAATCACAGCGTTGTAAGATGACTGCAGTCAAGGGTTTAGACGTGATCGAGGGAAGGATCGGCCATGGCGGACGAGGCGCTGTTTGACGCGGCTGACCAGAAGACGTTTTTGACGGGTCGGCCGTGGCGTGAGTTTGCCAAGCCGAAGGAGCTTGAGCGGCACGGTCCCGCAACCATCATCTCGATGGTGAACCAAAAGGGCGGCGTGGGTAAGACCACGTCCACTATCAATCTCGGTGCATGCTTGGCAGAGCAAGGGCGCAAGGTGCTACTGGTAGACCTCGACCCGCAGGGTGCACTCTCCGCTGGCCTTGGTGTGTCCTATGAGGAGGATCAGGTCACGGTCTACGACTTGCTGTTTGACAACACTGCCAGCATTCACGCGGCGATCAAGCGCTCAAACGTGTCCGGGCTTGATCTGGTACCCGCGAATATTGACCTGTCTGCGGCTGAGATTCAGCTGGTCAACGAAGTCGGCCGCGAGCACACGCTTGCTCGTGCGCTGCGCCCCGTGCGCGGGGAGTACGACTTCATCATCCTGGACTGTGGCCCGTCGCTCGGTTTGCTCACTGTGAATGCGTTGGCGTGCTCGCAGGGCGTGATCATCCCCATGGAGTGTGAGTACTTCTCGCTCCGTGGTCTCGCGCTGCTCACCGATACCGTGGAAAAGGTGCGCGACCGCATCAACTTCGACCTGGACATCGTGGGCATCCTTGTCACTATGTTTGATCGTCGCACGACCCACGCCCGTGAGGTCATGGATCGTGTAGTTGAGGTGTTCGGCGACCGCGTCTTCGACACCGTGATTACCCGTACCGTGCGTTTCCCGGAGACATCGGTTGCGGGTGAGCCGATTATTACGTGGGCTCCCAACTCGCAAGGTGCGGAACAGTACCGCAATCTGGCCCTTGAGGTGTTGGAGCGCACTAGCTAGTGGCCCAGGCACCTGAGCAGTACCCCCAGCCGGAGATCACGGGCTTTACCCTCGCGCTGAATAACTTCGAAGGGCCGTTTGATCTGCTGCTCAGCTTGATTCAGGCGAAGAAACTCGACGTGACCGAGGTTGCGCTCGCCGAGGTGACCGACGAGTTCATTGCGTATACCCGTGCATTGGGGCAGACGGAGTCGCTTGACGAGGTCACTGAGTTCCTCGTGGTCGCGGCCACCTTGTTGGACATGAAGACTGCGCGGCTGTTGCCACGTGGTGATCATGACCTGGAGGAGGACTACGACCTTCTGGAGGCCCGGGACCTCCTGTTCGCACGTCTTCTGCAGTACCGCGCATATCAGCAGGTTGCTGACCAGTTTGCTACGTGGCAAGCATCTGCTAATCGACGACACCCGCGTGCCGTATCCATGGAGCCTCGGTTCGTGGACCTTTTGCCACCGGTTGAACTTGGGCATACCGCAGCAAGTTTCGCGGAACTTGCTGCCAGTGTTTTCCGGCCTAAGCCGCCGGAGGAAGTACGCACTGACCACCTGCACGCCATTGCTGTGTCCGTGCCTGAGCAGGCGGGCAAGATCCTGGACACACTCAAGCTCGCCGGCTCAGGTACCTGGATGACGTTTGCCGCACTGACACGCGATTGCACGAGGTCCATGGAGGTGGTTGGCCGGTTCCTCGCCCTGCTGGAGTTGTACAAGGCCCGAGCGGTGGAAACAGAGCAGCCCGAAGCGCTTGGCCAACTTGACGTGTCCTGGACCGGGCTTGAGGTCGATCCGGCGGTCGTTGCGGCATCGAACTGGAACTAGTCACTGAACAAGTACGGGCAGCTAGACTCCTGCGGTATGGAAGACATGCCGATGGTTGCGCAGTTGCGTTCGCGGATTGAGTCGGTGCTGTTGGTCGTCGATACGCCGGTGTCCGTGGAGGACCTCGCGGGTGCGCTCGGAGCAACGACTGCGGAAGTGTCGGATCACCTTCGCGCGTGGTCGCGAGAACTCGACACCCGTGGCAGTGGCATTGATTTGCGTGAGACCGCAGAGGGCTGGCGGCTGTATACCCGGCCCGAAAATGCCGATGCGGTCGAGGCGTTCTTGCTCGACGGCACGCAGAAGAAACTCTCGCGCGCGGCAATGGAGACGCTCGCAGTGGTTGCTTACCGCCAGCCGGTGACGCGCTCGCAGGTTGCCGGAGTGCGCGGGGTCAATGTTGATGGCGTCATGCGCACCCTTGCGCTGCGCGGCTTGATTGCGGAGGTTGATCCTGAGCAAGAATCTGGCGCACACCGCTATGTGACGACGGAGCTGTTCCTCGAACTTCTGGGCATTGACTCGCTTGAGCGCCTTCCTGACCTTGCGCCACTGCTTCCGGACATCGATGCAATCGAAGATGCCTGGTAGGATCGGCCCAAAAACCGCATACGACTGAAAAGGAATTGAGGAAACATGACTCCTCCCGCTCGCCGAGACGGCACACCGGACAAGCCCGAGAAGGACGAAACGTTCTACATCTCGTACGCGAAGCCGGCAAAGAAGCAGAATGTCCGTTTGGACAAGCGACGCGCAAATGCCGCGAAGAATGAGCCCCACCCGCTGGATGACAACTGGTGGGACGACAACCCGCAGGATAAGACCCGCAAAACTGAGGGGATCCGTCTGCAGAAGGTGTTGGCGCAGGCAGGTGTGGCGTCTCGTCGTCACGCAGAGGCCATGATCGACCAGGGCCGCATTGAGGTCAACGGCAAGATCGTCAACGTGCAAGGCATGCGTGTTAACCCGAACGTGGACATCATCCGCGTGGACGGGGAGCGCATCAACGTCAACGAGGAGCACGAATACTTCGTGTTTAACAAGCCGCGTGGCGTGCACTCGACGATGAAGGATGAGCTTGACCGCACCTCGGTCGGCTCCTACCTTTCGGAGCGCACCGCCGCGGGTCAGCGTCTGTTCCACGTGGGACGCCTCGACGCCAACACGGAGGGTCTGTTGCTGTTGACCAACGACGGTGAACTGGCGAATCGTCTGATGCACCCGAAGTACGAGGTGTCGAAGACCTACATGGCCACTGTCCTGGGCGAGGCGAACAATGCGCTGGTCAAGCAGCTCAAGGAGGGCATCGAGCTTGACGACGGCCCCGCGAAGGCCGACTACGCTCAGATCGTGGATGTCCACAACGGGCAGTCGATCATCCGAGTGGAGCTCCACGAAGGGCGTAAGCACATTGTGCGCCGCATGCTGAAGGAAGCTGGCTTCCCGGTGCAACGACTGGTTCGCACCAAGTTCCACACGGTCCAGCTCGGCGAGATGAAGCCAGGCATGATGCGTGCGCTCAATTCCTCCGAGCTTGCGTCGCTGTACAAGGCGGTGGGGATGTAATGGCAGACCAGAAGATTTCCAACTTGGCTGACGGCGGGCTGATTCTCGCAGTGGACGGCCCGTCCGGCACCGGTAAATCTACGATGTGTCGCGCGTTAGCGAAGAAGCTCGACGCGAAGTATGTGGATACGGGTGCGATGTACCGCGTTGCCACCCTGGCCGTCTTGCGCGCTGGTGTCGACCCGGTTGATACGGATGCGGTGATCGAAGCGACCGCTGATCTGCCGCTTGAGGTATCCGACGATCCGGATTCCACCGCAGTGTTGTTTGCAGGTGAGGATGTTGCCCGCGAGATCCGAGGACCGGAAGTCACCCAGCACGTTTCTGCGGTCTCTGCGATCCCGCAGGTCCGCGTGAACCTTGTGGAACTGCAGCGCAAGTTGGCCCGCGAGGCCGGCCGCGCGATCGTGGAGGGCCGCGATATCGGCACTGTCGTGTTGCCGGATGCTCCGGCAAAGGTCTACATGACGGCAAGCGCTGAAGTACGTGCGAAGCGTCGCTTCGATCAGGATGTAGCCGCTGGCCGTGACGTGGACTTTGATGCAGTGTTGGCGGATGTGAAGCGGCGCGACGAGGCGGACTCGTCACGCAAGACCAGCCCGCTGCGTCCCGCTGACGACGCCGAGATCGTGGATACGTCTGAAATGACCCCGGATGAGGTGCTCGCTGCGCTGACTGCCGTGGTGGAAAGGAGCGCACGATGAGCGACAAGAAGAACATTGAAGACGGTCTCGAGCCGGAGACTCAATTCATCCAACCCGGCATCGATGCCTCTGGCTACGACGACCTTGAAGCCTATGAGGTCGATGCGGACGACGCTGAGTACTACGACGACCTCGAGGACTTCGATGAGTCGGAGTTCAGCGAGGCCGACTTCGGCGATGATACCGATGCTGGCGACGAGACCGACGACTACACCGACGAAGAATGGGCCGAAATCGAAGCCGAATACGGCATCATCCGCCCGGACGTGGTCAAGGAAGCGTTGCCGACGGTGTCTATCGTGGGCCGCCCGAATGTGGGTAAGTCTTCGCTGGTAAACCGGTTCTTGGGTCGTCGTGAAGCAGTTGTGGAGGACCATCCCGGCGTGACCCGCGACCGTGTGAGCTACATGGCGGAGTGGAACGGACGTCGTTTCTGGGTGCAGGACACCGGTGGCTGGGACCCGGACGCAAAGGGCATCCACGCCTCGATCGCGCGCCAGTCCGAGGCAGCCATGGAGACCTCGGACGTCATCGTCATGGTTGTCGACGCAAAGACCACCGTGACCGAGACAGACATGGTGATGGCCCGCAACCTGCAGCGCGCTGAGGTGCCTGTCATCCTCGTTGCAAACAAGTTTGAGTCCGACAGTCAGTGGGGCGAGGTCGCCGAGTTCTATTCGCTGGGTCTTGGCGATCCGTGGCCGGTCTCTGCGCTGCACGGCCGCGGCGGTGCCGACGTGCTCGATGAGATCCTGCGCAACTTCCCCGAGGTTCCGCGTGCTGCCGCGTCGGTCACTCAGGGCCCGCGACGTGTTGCACTTGTGGGCCGCCCGAACGTGGGCAAGTCCAGCCTGCTGAACAAGCTGACCAAGTCCAATCGCTCTGTCGTGGACAACGTCGCCGGCACCACCGTCGACCCGGTCGACGAGTTGGTGCAGTTGGACGAGGACCTTTGGACGTTCATCGATACCGCCGGCCTGCGGAAGAAAGTTAAGAACGCCCAGGGCCACGAGTACTACGCATCACTGCGCACTCGCGGCACGATCGAGGCCGCTGAAGTGTGTGTGGTGCTCATCGACGCCTCCCAGGAGATCTCCGAGCAGGACCAGCGCGTGATCTCGATGGTCCTCGAAGCCGGCAAGGCGATGGTGATCTGCTTTAACAAGTGGGACCTCATGGACGAGGATCGTCGTTACGAGTTCGACCGCGAATTCGACCTGACCATGGGCCAGTTGAAGTGGGTAACCAAGCTCAACATTTCCGCGGACACCGGTCGTGGTCTGCACCGCCTGGAGCCAGCGATGAAGGAAGCGCTGGAGAACTGGGACAGGCGCATCTCGACGGGCCAGCTGAACAACTGGCTGCGTGAGGCGATTGCCGCGAACCCGCCTCCGATGAAGAACAACCGTCTGCCCAAGCTGCTCTTTGCCACCATGGCGACGACGCGCCCGCCGACAATCATTCTGTTCACCACGGGCTTCCTCGATGGCGGTTACCGCCGCTACCTTGAGCGCAAGTTCCGCGAGCAGTTCGGCTACCACGGCACTCCGGTGCGCATCGCGGTGCGTGTGCGTGAGCGTCGCGGAAAGAAGTAGGCAGGACTATGGACTCGACGGTCTATTCCGCGCCCTCAGATCCGAAGGGGCCGTTGCCCCTGATTGTTGCGCTGCACGGCCGTGGCGATAATGGGCGGAACTTCCTCGGCGGTACCGGCCTCGTGCAGGCCAACGCAGTGGTCGTTGCGCCGACGGGTGCCGGTCTGGCGTGGGCTCCTGCGCCGTACGCGCTGAACACGATTGAGCAGGACAAGGCGCGTATCGACGACATCATCGCCCAAACCAGCGAACACTTCGACATCGACCCCGAACGCATTTACGCCGTTGGTTTCTCCAATGGTGGCGGTCTCGCGGTCTACTTGTCTACGCTCAGCGATACCTTCGCGGGTGTTGCCTCTGTGTCTGCGGCTGTGCGCTGCACCGAGGCGCAGATCGAGGCAGCCGAGCCGGTGGACTACCTCAACATCCACGGCACCCACGACGACGTAGTGCCATATAACGGCGAGGTCCGGCCGGGATACGGAAGCCCCGCTGAGGACGGCATTCTCGGCGCTCCCGAAGTGGTTGCCGCGTTTGAGCGTCGCAACAGCGACAAGGCTCGTACCCTGCACCACCGAGTGGAGGGCATGGGCCACGAGTGGCCTACCGGACCGTGGGCTGCGCATCGTGGCATCGACGTGACCGAGGAGATCTTCGACTTCTTCGGGATTGAGAAGCGGACCGATTTGTTTTAGCAGCCCGCTCTATCGCCGGTACACAAACGCGTCCGTGCGGTAGGGCAGCGGGATGATTTGTCCCTCATCGAACCCGAGGCGCTCGTAGAGGTACCACGTCAGATTCGCCTCCATCTTTGCTCGGGTGCGCTCGGAGGCTTTCAGCCAGTACGAGCGTGTGGCCATGAGCTCGAAGCAGTGTTCGACTGGGATCTGATCGACCCACTCCGTGCGGACCTCCCGTTCGAGTTGCCACGGGGCGTGCACGGTGGGGTAGAAGCCTTCGCGCTGCACATCACCCGAGTGCATGATGCGGCTGAGCCGCAGCACCCAAGGGTGATGTACCGCGAGCGTATTCCAACACAGGACAAGGCAACCGCCATCGCGGATGACGCGGTCTGTCTCAGCGCTGGCCTCTGCCGGGTCTACCCAGTGCCAGGTCTGTGCGCACGCGATCGCATCGACGGCATTGTCCGCGAGCCCCGTCGCTTCCGCCGTCGCCCGCCACACAGGCACCTCCGGCAACTGGTGATGGAGTACGCGTGTCATGTCGGGGGAGGGGTCGCAGGCGTAGACGGTGCGGTGGTCGTCGATAAGCAACTGCGTTAATTTCCCAGTGCCGGCGCCGACGTCGCACACGACATCGGCGCCGTCGAACAACTCGGCAACCTCACGAGGATACGACGGACGCGCGTCGTGGTAGCGATCCGCATCGCGCACAAACGCACTCGCCGCGGTGTGTTGGTGAGCGCGGTCACGAAAGGTCGGCTGCGACTTCTTGCTCGGACCTGGCTGTGTTCCGCTTATTGGCATGATGCACTAATCTACCTGTCGTGTTTTATCCGGAGCAGCAGACGTAATGGGCAAAGTTTCAACCGTCACCGCGGCGGCGTTGTCCACAGTCCTGCTCGTACTCACCGGCTGCTCCGGAGGGGACGGAAGCGTCAAGGAACCCGGGGTAACAACCAAAGCACTGCCCGCTGCGGACGACGTGCGCGAGGTCGAACCATGGGGGCCACCAGGCAGCGAACATCGCAACATCACCGCAGGTGGGTTGAAGCGCGACTACATCGTCTCTACCCCTGCGGGAGCGCGTCAGCGTGACCGTCTGCCAGTGATCTTCGTGTTCCACGGCTATAAGGAAGACGCCGAAAAGATCCGGAAAAACTCCGGGCTCGATGCCGCAGACGCCATCGTGGCGTACCTCGACGGCAAAGACTCCGCCTGGGCGCCCGCACCATACGCCTCAACCTCCGGGCAGCAAGACCTGGCGTTCGTCGACGCCGTCCTGGCTGAGATTGAAGGTGAGTTTTCAGTTGACCGCTCTCGTGTTTTTGCCGCAGGTTTCTCTAACGGCGGAGGTTTCGCCGCATTTGTGGGTTGCCAACGGCCGCAGGCATTCACTGGTATCGCGACAGTTGCGGGCGCCTATTATCAACGCGTTTCTGCAGGCTGTTCCCAGATCCCGATGATGCACGTCGATTTCCACGGCACGGGCGACAATGTCATCGCCTACAACGGCGGGCAACGCCACGCCACGGCATACAACTCGGTGGAGGAAATGCTTCACGAGTCCGCATCACGCAACCACTGTGCAGCACGCGACGAAGATATTGAGGTGGCCCCGGGCGTCATCCGAGAGCGTTGGTCGAGGTGCGACGCCGAACTTGCCCACTACCGCATCGAAAATGGCCCCCACGTGTGGCCAGGCGGCGCCGGCGACTCATCTGGGACGGTGCCGAAAGGCTTCGCCACCGACGCCATGCTGAAGTTCTTCCGGCTCGGCCGGGCGACGCAGCAGTAGCGCACTGCTTGACGACGACCACCCGTACAGACGCGGTTACGCACTTTTCAGCGCCACGCGTTGGGCAATTCCGGCACACTGGAACGCATGATTTATAGCTTCGAGGGCAAAACCCCCAAGATTCTTCCATCGGCGTACATCTCTGACGAGGCGACGATTATCGGCGATGTAGAGATCGGCGAGGACGCCAACATCTGGCCCGGCGTGGTCATCCGTGGCGATGTGGGCGCAATCCGTATCGGTGCGCGTGTGAACGTGCAGGACGGCTCAGTCCTGCACGTGGACACGGATGGGGAGACAGTGCTCGAGGAGGACGTGACGATTGGCCACCTTGCGATGATCCACGGTTGCCATATCGAGCCAGGCTGCCTGATCGGGATGAATGCGACGGTGCTGTCGCGGTCGCGCATCGGCAAGGGCAGCATCATCGCCGGCGGGGCAGTGGTACTGGAGGGGCAGCAGTTGCCGGAGTTCTCTCTTGCAGCAGGTGTGCCGGCAAAGGTCAAGCGCGCACTCGAGTCGGACACCTTTGAGGCGCGGTTGAGGCACGCGGCGTATTACGTGGAGCTGGGCCGGCGGGCAGCGACAGGTCTCATGGCGGTGGACCGGGCGTCGCTTGCGTAAAACTTCACACTAGAACTGCTGTGAAAGTCACATAAACAGGAGTAACGTGACGGGCATGACATTCAATAACGTAACAGTACTTGGTGCAGGTGTCCTGGGCGCGCAGATCGCTTTTTGCTCTGCGTTCGCGGGAAAGAAGGTAGTGTCCTACGACATTAACGAGGAGGCCCTCGCGGCCGGCAAACAGCGTTTCGACGCCATCGGTGAGCAAATGAAGGTGGAGCTCGAGTCCGCTAACGACGAAACCATCGCGGCGGCGCACGAAAACCTCACCCAGACCTCGGACCTTAAGGAAGCGCTAGCGAACGCGGACCTGGTCATCGAGGCGATCCCGGAGAACCTCGAGCTCAAGCGCAAGGTGTGGGCCGAAGTGGGGCAGTACGCCCCGGCGACCACCGTTTTTGCCACCAACACGTCGACGCTCATGCCGAGCAAGTTCGCGGACGCGACGGGTGCGCCGGAGCGCTTCTTGGCACTGCACTTTGCCAACCACATCTGGATTCAGAACACTGCCGAGATCATGCCTCACGAGGGCACTGACCCGAAGTATGTGGACCAACTCGTGGAGTTTGCGGAGCAGATCAACATGGTACCGGTCCCGCTCAAGCGCGAGCAGCCCGGCTACGTGCTGAACACCCTGCTGGTGCCGCTGCTCAGTGCCGGCATGTACCTGCTGCACCACGACATCGCTGACCCCGTCGACATCGACCGCGACTGGTGCAACTCCACCGGCTCCCCGCGCGGGCCGATTGAGATCATGGACCTCGTCGGCGTGCGCACCTTGGTCGCCGTGATCGAGTCCAACGAGAACGCCCCGCAGTGGCAGAAGGATTTCGTTGAGACGACACTGAAGCCGATGGTCGCAGAAGGTAGGACCGGCTTGGAAGCTGGGCAGGGCTTCTACACCTACGACGCGAACGGCAAGATCGTGTCTTAACCTACAGTCGCAAATACCCCTGGGGCCTGGCGTTTATCGCAGCGGCCCCAGGGGTGTTTTGTCGGACTGACAGGATTTGAACCTGCGACCCCCACACCCCCAGTGTGGTGCGCTACCAAACTGCGCCACAGCCCGATCCGTTACCGTTTGCATTGCTGCAATTGTGGCAACTTGTCGCATATTACAGCACTGTCATGCTGCCCCAAAACTGCCAGGTCAGTTGACGGTGCCGTCGACGTAAACCCAGGCGCCGTCGCGCCGTTCGAAAGTGGAGCGCTCCCGAAGGGAACCGCCGGGGTAGTGGGCTTCAAAGACCACGACACCATCGGTGTCGAAGGGGCCGCCACCTTTGGTTTCCAGGACGATCAGGCGGGTAAACGGCTCGCCTTCAGGATTCACGTCAAGGCCGGCGGGCAACTCTTCCGGTGCCCAGGTGCGGGCGATGTAGTCACCGTCGCCGATGACGAACGCGGTGTAGCGCGACCGCATGAGGGTCTCAGCGGTCGGGGCTTTCGCAGTACCGGAAATGTAGCGGCCGCAGCAGGCTTCATATGGCATGCCAAGCCCACATCGGCAAAGCCCGCGTACTTCGCTCCACAAGTCACCGGTGCCAGCAGTACCTTCAGCGTTTTCAGCGCCTGTCATTACTTGCCCAACCGTTCTGCGCGGTGCAGTTGGTTCTGGCGACGACGGCGCTCAAGCGAGGCGGTCTCCGCAGTTGTTTCGATCTCGCTCTTGGCCACGTAGCCGTCGACAGTGGACGCGGCACCGGCGGCGCGCAGGGTTTCCACCTGGTCGTCGGTCAGGTCGCCGTAGAGGGTGATCAGGCGGGTGAAGGTGCCGTCGCCGTTGTGGTTGACTTCCACGCGGACGTCGTCAAGCGACATGCCCTTGGCTGCCTCGCGCACTGCCTGGGAGCAGGACACGGCGAGCGCGGACATGTACAGGCCTGTGGAGGTGACACCCTGGCCCTTGCCTCCGGTGTTCTTCGAGCGGTCCGTGGTGATGGCACGGTTAGAGGTGCGCACCACGTCGCCGTACTTCGTGCCGCGGGCAGAGTAGGACACCGCGTTGTCGTCGGTGGTCTTCGCTGGCACAAACAGTGGCTGGAGGTATTGCACGGCCCAGGACCCGATGATGTCTGCAGCGCGTTGTGCAGTGCCTTCGCGGGTGAGTAGGTGGTCTGCCTTGTCCAGCGTCATAAGTGACTTGGGGTAGCGGGCCTTGGTGAAAATATTCTGCGCGTTGTCGATACCGACGGTGACGTCGATAGGCGAGTGCACGATGAGCAACGGCTTGCGCAACTTCGGCAGATATTCCTCTGGGTTGGTCTCTGCGAGGTCTTCGAGGAATTCGCGCGAGATGATCAGTTCGCGCCCGCCGAGGGTGACAGGGACGGAGCCGTGCATGTCGGCGTCGCCGATGGAATGTGCGTAGTGCAGCACCGAGTGGGCGGGGTCGAACGGCGCGCCCACAGTGGCCACCGCCTTGAGCATCTTCTTCAGCTCAGGGCGGGTTGCTGCCTTCAGCGCAGCCGCGCCGCCGAGGGAGTGGCCCATCAGCAGCTGCGGGGCCTTGTAGTTCTCCTCCAGCCACTGCGCTGCAGCGACGATGTCGTCGACGTTCTGCGAAAACGACGTGTCTTTGAATTCGCCTTCAGACTGGCCGAGTCCCGGAAAGTCGAACCGAAGCGTGGCAATGCCGTGCTCGGTCAGGCGCTTAGAAATGCGCGATGCGCCCGGCGTGTGGCGGGACCCGGCGAAGCAGTGCGCGAAGATCGCGTATGCCTGGGCCGGCCCGTCCGGTCGGTCGATGGTGCCTGCCATCATTTTCCCCGTTGACGAGGGGACTTTCACGTTCATAGACAGCATGGTTTGGCTTCCCTCCTTAATTTTGACCATCAGCGTAATCGTGTCACCATCAATTTCGCACGTTGGCGCACCCCTTCAGCGGAACGTTGCGTCAAACCGCATTATCCTTAAGCCTTATGGGCAAATTCGACTGGTTCTGGAAAGCCATGGGCTCCACGGCGGAGCGCAACAATAAGAAGTCCAAGGCTGTCGTCGCTGACGCGCATGGACTCATTGAGGAGCTTTCGCTTCTCGACGACACCGCGCTCGCCGAAACCGTCCGCGCCGCCGTCACAGATGGGGAGGTCAAGGACAAGTCTCGTTTCCTCGCCGGGTTGTCCGTTGCGTCGCAACGCACGCTCGGCATGACTCCGTTTAACGTGCAGAACCAAGCGGTGCTTCGCCTACTCGAAGGCGACGTGATCCAGATGGCCACCGGCGAGGGCAAGACCCTGGTCGGCGCGATGGCCGCGACCGGCTTTGCACTACAGGGAAAGCGCGTCCACCTGATCACGGTGAACAACTACCTTGCCGCCCGTGATGCGGAGTGGATGCGCCCGCTCGTGGAGTTTTTCGGGTTGTCGGTGGCTGCGGTGACGGAGTCGTCGACACGCGAAGAGCGCATCGCTGCCTACCGTTGCGACGTCATCTATGCCCCGGTGACGGAGATTGGCTTCGACCACCTGCGCGACAACCAGATCACCTCCCGCGACCAGACGGTGCAGGCGCCGGCAGATGTTGCCCTCGTCGATGAGGCGGACAGTGTGCTTGTCGACGAAGCCCTGGTCCCACTCGTCCTCGCCGGCTCCGAAGGCGCCCAACAGGCCACCGGGCAGATCACTGAGGCCGTCTCGCACCTGGTGGAGGACAAGGACTACACCATCGATTCGGATGGGCGCAACGCGTTTCTTACCGACGAAGGTGCACAGAAAATCGAGCAGTTGCTGGGCATCGACTCGCTGTATTCCGACGAGAACATCGGCACCACACTGGTCCGCGTGAACTTGGCGCTCCACGCTAAGGCGCTGCTGATCCGCGACGTCCACTACATCGTCGAGGATGGCAAGGTCGCACTTGTCGACGCCTCACGTGGCCGAGTCGCTGAACTCCAGCGCTGGCCGGACGGGCTGCAAGCTGCGGTCGAGGCAAAGGAAGGCCTCGACGTGTCCGAGGGCGGGCGCATCCTAGACTCGATCACCCTGCAGGCGCTCATGCGCCGCTACCCGCTCGTGTGCGGCATGACCGGCACCGCCGTCGAGGCGACCGACCAGCTGCGCAGTTTCTACGGCCTGCACGTCTCCGTTATCGACCGAGCCAACGAGCTCAAGCGTTTCGACGAGGCAGACCGGATCTACGCCACCATGGCAGATAAGAACGCGGCGATTGTCGACGAGATTGAGCACATCCACCACACTGGCCAGCCGGTGCTCGTGGGTACGCATGATGTGGCCGAATCTGAAGCGCTCGCGGAAGCACTCGAGGCGCGTGGCATCGACGTCAACGTGCTCAACGCGAAAAACGATGCAGAAGAGGCACGCATCATCGCAGAAGCCGGCGACATCGGACGTGTCACCGTCTCGACCCAGATGGCCGGTCGCGGCACCGACATCCGTCTCGGCGGTGCGAACGAAAACGATCATGCCGAAGTTGCCGCCCTCGGCGGACTCGCCGTGATTGGCACGGCACGTCACCGCACCGCGCGTTTGGACAACCAGCTTCGCGGCCGTGCAGGGCGCCAGGGCGATCCAGGCTTGAGCTTGTTCTTCGTCTCCCTTGACGACGACATCATCACCACCGGAGGGGCCGACGAATCCTTCTCCGCGCAGCCTGAACCGGATGGGCGCCTCACCGGCAATCGAGCCCAGCAGTTCGTTGAGCACTGCCAGCGCGTCACCGAAGGCCAACTGTTGGAGATCCACTCCCAGACGTGGAAGTACAACAAGCTTCTCGCAGACCACCGCGACATTCTCGACGAGCGTCGCGCCACCATTTTGGATACTGACACAGCGTGGCGAGAACTCTCTAAGCGCTCCCCGCAGCGCGCCGCCGAACTATCGCACCTACCGCAGCCGGCTCTCGACCAAGCAGCGCGCGAAATCATGCTGTTCCATCTCGACGCAGAGTGGTCCGAACACCTCGCGCTGATGGACGATGTCCGTGAATCTATTCACCTTCGCGCTATCGCACGCGAGACCCCGATCGATGAGTACCACCGTATTGCTGTGCGCGAGTTCAAAGACCTCGCCAACCGTGCGGTTGACCAAGCAGTAGAAACCTTTAACACCGTGGATATCGATGAATCCGGGGCGCATCTTGCTGATGCAGGATGGAAGCGTCCAAGCGCCACATGGACCTACATGGTTTCGGATAATCCGCTTGCCGGGTCAGGCAATTCGGTCATTAGTGGCATCGGCAATATTTTCCGTTAAGTCACTAAACACCACCCAATCCCGACTTGGGCGGTACTATTGCAGAAGTTCTCAATCTCGACTCGATAGTCAAGGAGTTAGTCATGAGCGACAACACGCCGCAGAACCAGGTCGAAACCACCTCGGTATTCCGAGCAGACCTGCTCAAGGAGATGGAATCTGGTGCCGCGGCATCTGTGGATTCCGCAGCAGGAACTGAAAACCTCCCCGAAGGTGCGGCGCTGCTCGTCGTCAAGCGTGGCCCGAACGCTGGTGCACGCTTCCTGCTCGACCAGGAGTCGACCACGGCAGGCCGCCACCCAGAGGCGGATATCTTCCTCGATGACGTGACCGTGTCTCGTCGTCACGCCGAGTTCCGCGCCAACGAGGATGGCTACGAGGTTGTCGACGTCGGATCGCTCAACGGCACCTACGTCAACCGCGAGCCGCGAAACACGCAGCAGCTGACCAATGGCGATGAAATCCAGATTGGCAAGTTCCGACTCGTATTCATCACCGCGGAAGCCTAAGCTTTCCGTTCATCCTTAGCCCGACGTCCCACGAGAAGAAGAGCACGATCACGTGAGCGCAATCCGCAAAACCGCACCGCAGCAGACGGCCGCGAAGCAAGCCAAGCCCAACAAACCGGCAAAGACCATGTCGATTGGTGTTGTGCTTGAGCGTTTGCGGACTGAGTTTCCGGACGTGACCGTCTCCAAGATCCGTTTCCTCGAATCCGAGGGACTGATCACACCGCAGCGCACGGCGTCGGGCTACCGCCGTTTTACTGATCAGGACGTGGAGCGCCTGCGCTACATTCTGGTCACCCAACGTGACAACTACCTCCCGCTGAAGGTGATCCGCGAACAGCTCGAGGCCATGGATTCCGGCCAGGTCACCGCGATCCTGACTGCAAACGATGCTGAGCCGATGATCTCTCCAGAGAACTTCCGGGCCCCGGCACCGACGCGCCTGACCGACGTGGATGTTGCGGAACAGGCTCAGGCTTCGCAGTCCACGGTTGAGGAATACATCAAGGTAGGCCTCATCACCCCTGACGCGGCAGGGCTGTTCAATGTCGACGATGTCCGCACTGTCACTACCGCAATGTCCCTGGCTGAGTTCGGCTTGGACTCGCGTCATCTGAAGACGCTGCGTACCGCTGCTGCTCGTCAGGCTGACATGATCGGTCAGGTCACCGAACCGGTTGCAAAGTCCGGCAAGGTCAATGCGCAGCAGCAAGCAGAAGAGATTGGCCAGCAGATGTCCGCGCTGGTGGTCTCGCTGCACGCTTCGCTGGTGAAGAACGAACTGCGCAAGCAGTCCGGCAACTAGTCGTTATGGAAACAGTCGAGCTGGTCGGGGTGTACCCCGTCGGTCCCGAGCAATACCTTTGCGCATTGCTGCAGCGATCCTCTAACGGCCGGTGCATTCCTGTCTGGGTACCAACGCATGAGGGTGGGGAATTGGCTGCCCGGCTTTCAGGTTGGTCGCCAATCCGCCCCCGCACCATAGATGCCGTTGTGGATCTGATTCGCAACACCGGAAAAACAGTAGAAACCATTGAGCTGTCTTCGTACTTAGAGGGCATGTTTATGGCAACCGTGTCGTTTGCGGACGGCTCTGAACTGGACCTGCGGGCGAGTGACGCGCTTCTGCTTGCGCTTGAATTAGACCACGAACTCAGCGTTGATGACCTCGTAGCAAGCCAGGCATCGATCTACCTTTCGCCGGAAGACGCGCAGCGTTTTCTTGGTGCTGAACTCAAGGTCATTGATCCTCAGGAATCTGTTTCAGCAAGCGGCGACGCCCAGGCTGACGCTGATTTTGAAGAGCTCATGCGCAATCTTGGTGTGGATGACCTCGACACCGGTGATACTCCTGATACTGATGGGGACGATGGGGCAGACGAGGCGAAATAAAGTCTCAGTGTAAAGTTGAGGTTGAGAGTTCGGCGTGTTGCGCGTGAAACTCTTGACCCAGGTCCTATGCTTGGCATTTAATAGTCAGCAGGCCCTCATATAACTTTCATGGGAGTAATTACGTGAGTATCAACGATCTCAACCAGGTAGGCGAGCAAGAGACCACCTCGGCTGCGGTGCAGGAATCGCTTTTCGACGTCGGCCCGTCCGACGAAGTGGGCTACCGCGTACCGATCGCATGCCAGGTCGCAGGCATCACCTACCGTCAGCTGGATTACTGGGCACGCACTGGGCTCGTTCGCCCGTCGATCCGTGGCGCAAAGGGTTCTGGTTCCCAGCGTCTGTACTCCTTCAAGGACATCTTGGTACTCAAGATCGTCAAGGGTCTTTTGGACACCGGCATTTCCCTGCAGAACATTCGCCTCGCGGTGGACAAGCTGCGTGACCGCGGTGTCTCCGACATTGCGGAAATCACCCTGGTCTCCGACGGTGTAACCGTCTACGAGTGCCGCTCCAACGAAGAGATCATCGACCTCCTTGGCGGCGGCCAAGGCGTGTTCGGCATCGCGGTGCCGCAGATTATGAAGGAACTCACCGGCACCATCTCCGCGTTCCCGTCCGAGCGTGTCGAAGATGAGATCGACGCTCCAAACGTCATTGGTTTCGACGAGTTGGCTGATCGCCGTCGTCGCAAGACTTCCTAAACAGGCCACACAGCAAAGGCCCGGGCTGGGTACTCCCTCCAGCCCGGGCCTTTGTTGCTCGCCGATGTTAGTCGTCAGAACCCTGCGGCCTGCTTCACCGCATCCGCGATGTTCTCTGCAGTCTTGGCATCGACCTGTTTTTTGGCGATCTGCTCGAGTGCCGCATCCGGATCGCCTTCTCCGACGCGCACCACAGTCAGGTCCAGGTTGTTGCCCGCTGCCTGCCGGAAGCCGTCAATAAATGCTGCGTCATCTCCGGCATCAGCGGTGCCGGTGGTAACGAGCACAATTCGCATTGGCGCATTTGCGTTGCCGTATGTAGCAGCCGCAGCCTGGAGTGCTTCGCGGGTCTGCGGGACTCCGCCGACAAGGAAGCGACGCACCGCCACGTTGACCGACTCCGCGTCAGGGGAGACGGAGATGTTTTGGCGGAAACCATTCACCACGCCAGGGGTCAGCGGTGAGGAGTAGTTCCACAGACCTACTTCCTTCCCTGCACCGGCAAGTTCAAGCGCGGTGTTGCCAATCGCGTCCTTGGCTGGCTCGATAAACGGCGCCATTGCCTCAGAAGTGTCAAGCAGGAACAACGTGTTGACCGGCTCGATCACCTTTGCAGCCTCAGCTTGATCGCCGAGCTTCTCTCCACCAGAAGGCAGGGCAGCAGCCCAGACCAGATCCGAAATCACCGGCTGATCTTTCTCGGAGCCATCGAACTTCTCGGCTGCGGCACGTGCGAAGTCCTGGCCAGCGCGCGCTTGATCCTCGTTTACTGCGTCGTTCTGGTTCAATGGGATCGTCGCGTAAACAATGTCTGCGCCGACTGAGGTAAATGAAAGACCTTCCGGAACACTGTCCTTCGCAGTCGCCACAAGCTTGCCGTCTGCTCCTGCGAAGTCCGTCAGCTTACCCAGACGCTGATCGGTGAGGGCCTTCACAGCATCATTGTCGTTGCCGGCGATCTTTGCCGCCACCAACGCGGAAGCCTCAGGCTCTTCCTCAACAGGGAACAGCACAGACTCGGTCTTCACGTCCTCCAACTTCACCTGTTCGGTGCCAGCGACACCTACAGGTTCACTATGGACAGCTTGGGGGTCAGCAACCGCTGCAGTGCGCTCAGCCGACTTCAACGCAGTATGCGTAATCGAGGTATTTGGAGCGATATAGACTGCGGCTTCCTTGATCGAGTCAACATACTGCGGCTTGATGCAGTAGTCCCGGACAACGGGGTTGGCGGCTGCGTAGTCGTCGATAAGCGCGCGGCCCACTTTCTCATCGGAAGCGGCGACCGGCAGAACCAGATCACCGGATACGCAATCAGGAGCTGCAGCGCTCGAGTCGGCGCCGTCGCGCTGCCACAAAACCACTGCAAGCACTGCAGCTACAGCGAGAGCGACAAGCAGGGCGATAAGCCAACCCGCTAGCCTGAAATTGTTTTTACCGCTTGCGTGCCTAGCCATTGTGGTCGTAGCCCCTTCAACGTCGAACGATTGAGAAAACCTGCTCCGAGCTTAGCTGTCCAACGCAGCTTCTACGGTCGCGACAAGCCTGGCGCGCAGTGGAGCAGCGGCTTGAGACAATGCGCGTTGACGCGCAACGTATTCCGCTTTACCTTCGGCAGTTTCTACCGCGACAACATCAAAGCCCAACTCTCGACAGTCGTATGGCGACGCTTCCATATCCAAGCGCCGAGCCCGTGCCGCAAGCTCAAAGCAATCCAGGAAAAGCTCGCCAGGTACCAGCGGTCCTAACTTCAACGCCCACTTGTACAGATCCATGCTGACATGTACACAGCCAGCCTGGTCGTGATCAGGCTGAGACTCGCGAGTAAGAACAGTCAGATTCAGCGGACGCGCTGCAGGGGTGAAGAAACGAAACGCGTCATAATGTGAGCACTTGATGTGGTGAGACTCAACCACGTCGTTGGTGCCCTCTGCTCCAAGGCGAAGTGGCAAATCGTGACGTGGGTGGTCGGTCTTATACACCATCGCCCACTCGTGCATGCCGAAGCAATCAAAGTGAGCAGGACGCGTATCGACGGCACGCAGCAGCCGGCCAACCATCTCCACATCATTGCGTCGATGCTGGAGGAAAAGGCCTAGATTCAAGGACACGGTTCCGTCAGGTGCTGTGACGTAGTCGCGCCAAGACGCTTGCGGTGTATCCGCAGCCTGCGCGAGAGCGACCCCAACCCCTGGATGCCAGCGCTTCAAATGCGATGGGCGAACGGGGTAGTACTCAAAGAGGAAGTCCCATACTGGGTGGTACTCGCCATGCGCACGCCGAGCCGCACGGGCGTCCGCCCAAGGAGCCGCACGCTGCTCGTGCTCGTGTATGCGTGCGAGATATTCCTCAGGTTGCAGGGTTGTGGTCATACGCACGCTAACTATTCGTTTTCGTGTGTCCAGTCCGACACCGTACCCACGTATTCCTCGATGAGGTCTTCGAGGGCGACGATCCCGACGAGGCGGCCGTTCTCATGCACTGCCGCCATGTGCGCTGAACGTCGGTGCAGCAAAGTAAGAGCGTCGTCCATTGACTCGTGGCCGTCGACTGTGATGAGCGGTCGAATGCGTGAAAGCGGCACGCGTGGATCCTTCTCATCTGTCTCCATCAAGTCCAGAATGTCCTTCACATGCAGGTAGCCCGCCAGGGATCCAGTGCTGATCAGTACCGGGAAGCGTGAAAAACCGGTGTCTTGCACTGCCTGCTCGATGATCGAAAGACGGATGCCGCGCGGGTCGTAGGGGATCGTCTTTACCTCTACAAGCGGGATGAGCACCTCGTTGAGGCTGCGGGAATCCTGACGCAACGCCTTTGCCAAACGGACAGTTTCCTCGGCATCCAGGAGCCCCTCTTTGCGAGACTCCTGAATCATTGTGGCTAACTGCTCCTGGTCAACAGTGGAATCCAACTCGTCGCGCTGTTGGATACCGAACGCAGCTAATGTCTTACGAGCCACCCAGTTAAGTGCTTCCAGCACGGGGCGGGTTAGCTTCATCCAAACCGTCATCGGTCTGGTCAGCCACATTGCGGATTGCTCAGGCCCCGCGATGGCAATATTCTTCGGCACCATCTCGCCGAACAAAATGTGCAGGAAAGAAATGAATGCAAGCGCAATAACGAACGAAATTGGATGCAGAATATCTGCCGGTACACCCAGCGCGAGGAACGGCTCCTCCAGATATTTTGCAATCGCCGGCTCGGCAACCTTGCCCAATATCAGCGAGGCCACAGTAATGCCGAACTGCGCACCAGCCAAGTAGATGGAAAGGTGCTCGGTTGCGTACATCACGTTCTGGGCTTTGGTTTTGCCTTGGGCCTGGAGTGACTCGAGACGGTCGCGGCGCGAGGATACGAGAGCGAACTCGGCTCCAACAAAGAATGCGTTAGCAGCGAGGAGGGCGACAATCAGGACAACAGCGAGCCAGATACTCATCGGTCGGCCTCCTCAGGGGTAATCGGGCGCAGCATCGCTTTATCCACACGGCGGCCGTCCATTGCGGTGACCTGGGCAAGCCATGATCCGGCGCCTGCCGATTGGAACTCCTCCTGCAGCGAACCGAACGTTTCGCGCAGGACGACCTCGTCGCCAACCTTCGGGATGCGACCGAGTGTTGCCATGATCAGACCGCCCAACGTCTCGTAGGGGCCGTCGGGTGCTGTGTAGGCGAGGCGCTCTTCGAGCTCGTCGAGACGCACGAGCCCGGAAACCTCCCATGAGGTGCCGTAACGGACAAAGTCCTTTTCGCTTTCGCGGTCATCGTATTCGTCGTACACCTCGCCAAGAATCTCCTCAACGAGGTCTTCGATGGTAACCAGGCCCATGGTGCCACCGTATTCATCGGCAACAAGCACGACCTGCGAACCAGCAGAGCGCACCCGGTTCAGCACGGAATCGCCGTCCAGAGTGCCTGGCACGATTGGGACACGCCGGGCAAGCGTGGCAAGTTGTGTGGTTGCACGCTCGTCGGGTGGCACGGAGAATGCGTCCTTGATGTGGACGACTCCGAGGGTGTCGTCGAGATCGCCACGCCTTACTGGGAAACGCGAACGCCCGGTTTCGCGAGCGAGTGCGATCAGGTCGACAACAGTATCTTCCGCGTCGAGGGAGTCGATGGTGGAACGCGGCGTCATCACCTCTTCAGCTGTGGTCTCGCCGAAGCGCAGTGATCGGTCGATCACTGCAGCGGTCTCAGCATCCAAACCACCAGCCTCTGCCGACGAACGCACCATGGCGCCAAGCTCCTGAGAAGAGCGGGCCGAGGCAAGCTCGTCGGCAGGCTCGATACCCATCTTGCGCACAATCCAGTTAGCGGAGGTATTGAGAAGGTTGATAAACGGCTTCATCGCCGTGTTAAACCAGTGCACTGGTGGCACGACCACGCGAGCTGTTGCCAGCGGGTCCGTAATAGCCATGTTTTTCGGTACAAGCTCGCCGAAAACCATCGACAAAAACGTTGCGATGACAAGGGCCAAAATAAGTGCGACAGTGGTTGAGGCCGACGCACTAAGTCCGACGGCCTCCAACGCAGGGGTGAAGAACTTACCGAGTACAGGCTCGGCAAGGAAACCTGCCGCCAGCGTCGTCACCGTAATGCCGAGCTGGGCGCCTGAGAGGACGAACGAAAGATTCGCGTGATCACGCGCGATAGCGCGGGCTGTAGCATCCCCGCGTTGTTTAACGTGGGCATCGATTGTGGAGCGCTCGAGCCCCGTCATGGCGAACTCGATTGCGACGAACAACCCGGTAGAGGCTGTCAGCAATACGAACGCCAGAAGAGAAAGTATGGATATGAATATGTCCATGTGTGTTGATCTGCGCCTTAGCGGCCGTTACTCCTTCGTTTGTTCTCTCCACGACGACCCTGCGAGTTGCCGCGTTGCCCACGTGTAGAACGGGAACGTCCAGCGCGGCTCGATCGTTGCGACGACCGACGCCCAGCGCGGGAGCCTTGCCCGCCACCCCCACGGGGAGCCTGCTTCGGAGCACCCGGCGGAGGCAATGGCTTTCCATCTGCGACACGTGCTCCTGTAATCGTAACCAACGACTCCGACATTGGAGCCACTCTGACCTCCGGAGCCTTCACGCCTGCCTTGCGCATCAGTTGCGCGACTTCCTTAGCTTGCTCGTCCATGACGAGCGTGACCACTGTGCCGGACGTGCCAGCACGGGCGGTGCGCCCTGCGCGGTGCAAATACGCCTTGTGCTCGGCTGGCGGATCGACGTGGACGACAAGCGAGACGTCGTCAACATCGATACCGCGTGCGGCAATATCAGTAGCGACGAGCACCGGGGTGGTGCCGTCGCTGAAGCCGTCCAAGGCACGCGTACGCGCCCCTTGGGTTTTATCGCCGTGCAACCCCTGGGCATTGATGCCGACACGTCGCAGCTTCTTCACCTGACGGTCAACACCGTGTTTCGTGCGCATAAACATGATGGTCTTGCCGTCACGTGCGGCGATCTGCATCGCGATCTCATTGCGTTGCTCACGGCCACCGACCAAAAGTCGGAAATGCTCCATGGTGTCCACAGCGGCCTCCACCGGCGCAGTGGAGTGCGTCACTGGGTTGTGCATGTAGCGGTCGATGAGCTTTTGCACGTCGCCATCCAGTGTGGCGGAAAACAGCAAACGCTGACCGTTTTTGGGAGTACGGTCGAGCAGCTTGCGAACTTGTGGCAAAAAACCCATGTCGGCCATCTGATCGGCCTCGTCCAGAGCAGTGACCTCCACCTTATCCAGGAAGAGTTTCTTCTGGTTGATGAGATCCTCGGCGCGGCCTGGGGTAGCCACAAGGAGATCGACTGGGGAGGCCAACACACGAATGTGGTTATTGATGTTCACGCCACCGACAACATCGAGGACGCGTAGGCCGAGGGCGGCAGCGGAGTCGTCGAGACGCTCGCGAATCTGCGTTGCAAGTTCACGCGTCGGCGCAAGCACGAGCGCTCGCGGGTGACCCGGGCGTGATGGGGCTCCAACGAGACGGGCAAGCATAGGCAAACCGAACGTAAACGTTTTGCCCGAGCCTGTTGGACCCCGCCCGAGAACATCACGGCCCGCAAGGGCATCGGGGATAGCCGCCTCTTGGATAGGGAAGGGCTCCGTGATGCCCTGCTTTTTCAGCGTGGCGACGATTTCACGGGGTAGGCCGAGGTCGGCGAATGTAGTCATTCAGATCAGTGTACGCGCGTCGTTGTTTTAGTAGCTCAACTCTTCCCGCTCGCCGGACCAGGTGGTGTGGAACGTGCCTTCCATGTCCACGCGGCGGTAGGTGTGTGCACCAAAGAAGTCGCGCTGTCCCTGGATCAGTGCTGCTGGCAGCCGCTTGGCACGCAGCGAGTCGTAGTAGGACAACGAGGAAGCGAACACCGGCACTGGGAGTCCAAGCTGCGTAGCGACGACAACCACACGGCGCCATGCGTCTACCAGGCCCTTTTGCAGTTCTCCGGTGAAGTACGGATCGAGCAACAACGACGGGAGATTCGGATCGTTTTCGTAGGCCTCGGTAATGCGGTCGAGGAACTTCGCACGAATGATGCAGCCACCGCGCCAAATACGTGCGAGATCGCCCGGTTTGATATCCCAGTTGTGCTCGGCGGACCCAGCGTTAATCTCGTCGAAACCTTGCGCGTAGGCGACCAACTTGGAGGCGTACAGGGCTCGGCGGACATCGTCGATAAACGCAGTCTTCTCCACGCCAAGTGCTTCGAGGGTACTCAACTCGCCCGCCGGAAGTTCGGCTTCCGTCGCAGCCTCGCGCTGGGCAAGTGCCGACGACAGCGCGCGGGCAAACACTGCCTCACCGATAGCTGTGGTCGGTACACCAAGATCCAGTGCCTCCTTGACGGTCCACCGTCCGGTGCCTTTTTGGCCGGCAGCGTCCACGATGACGTCGATAAACGGTTTTCCGGTGCGGGCGTCGACCTGGCGAAGCACCTCCGCGGTGATTTCGATGAGGTAGGAATCCAGATCGCCCTTGTTCCATTCAGTGAAAATGTCGGCGATCTCCGCAGGCTCCAGGCCTGCTGCGTAACGCAGCAGGTGGTACGCCTCGCCGATGACCTGCATGTCGGCGTACTCGATGCCGTTGTGCACCATCTTGACAAAGTGGCCAGCGCCGTCCGGGCCAATGTGGGTCACGCACGGGGTGCCATCGACCTTTGCAGCAATGTCTTCGAGGAGTGGTCCAAGTGTCTCCCAGGATTCGACTGGGCCACCCGGCATAATCGACGGGCCACGCAATGCACCTTCTTCACCGCCGGAAATACCCGCGCCGACAAAATGGCGATTGCGCTTGGCCATCTCACGTTCACGGCGAATCGTGTCGGTGAACAGGGCATTGCCACCGTCGATGATGATGTCACCGTCTTCCATCGCATCAGCGAGCTGTTCGATGACCGCATCAGTTGCTGCACCGGCCTGCACCATGATCACTGCCTTGCGGGGGCGCTGCAGAGATGCGACAAAGTCCTCGATGGTCTCGGCGGCGATGAAGTTTCCCTCATGGCCATACTCGTTGATAACCGCCCGCGTCTTCTCTGGTGAGCGGTTGTAAATAGCGACGGTATGGCCCTTCGATGCAAAATTACGGGCAAGGTTTGAGCCCATTACTGCCATACCGACGACACCGATTTGAGCAAGAGGTTCTGAAGCATCTGCAGTCATAGTGCGAATTCTACGTGGCTGAGGACAGATCATCCGTATCATCGACGAGCATGAACCTAGAATTCGATTTTCGCCTGTACAACGAAGTGCTTGACACGCCGTTGAGCGAAGAAGAACTCGCTGTGATCAACAGCCTCAACGTTGATTTCGCCCAACGACTCGGGCTAGTGCTGGATTACTGCTCAAAAGACCGGATGGATGCACACCTCGTTGCAACTGAGGAGCATCTGCAGCCAACCGGCATCGTCAACGGCGGTGTCTACTGTGCAATCGGTGAAACCATGGGGTCAATTGCGGCGGTGGCAGCTAGCGCACAGCCTGCAGTGGGGATGAGCAACTCCACCGACCTTCTGGGCAGCGTGCGCGCGGGGCAGCGTATCGACGCCACCGCGGAGCCGGTCCACATCGGTGCCCGCACCCACCTGTGGCGCGTGAACATGTACTGCGAGGAGAAGTTGGTCGCTGTGACCAACCTCAAACTGATGATCCTGAGCAAATAGTGGCTGATTAAAGCCAGTGGTTCTTGCGGAACCACCACCACATCACCGAGATAGCAATGAACATTGCGAGAAGTGCAGCGGGGTAGCCGTAACGCCAGCCAAGCTCTGGCATGACTTCGAAGTTCATGCCGTAGATTCCGGCAACCAACGTCGGCACCGCCGCCATGCCCACAACGGCCGAAATCGTACGCATGTCAGAGTTCTGCTGCATCGTAATCTTCGCTACCGACGCGTCCAGCAGGGACGTGAGACGTTCGTCGAAGCCTGAAAGACGGTCGCTGACGATCGTGGAGTTATCTTGGACGTCGCGGAAGTAGGTACGCAGAGCCTTACGCATAAAGTCCTTGTTGTTCGTCAACCCGTTGCGAAGCGCTGGCGACAGTGGGTCGATCGCGTGACGCATCTCCAAAATCTCACGCTTGTAGGTGTAGATCTTGTCAATGTTGATCGTGCGACGTGGCGTAAACACTTCGTTTTCCAGCTCGTCGACGTCGCTTTCGAGGAAATCCGCGACCTTCAGGTAGTTGTCTACCAGATAGTCAGATACCGCCCACGCCACAGCAGAAGGCCCGAGCAGCGCTAGCTCTTCTTCGTCCTCGAGCTTGTTGGTGAGGTCAGGGAGACGGACATTATGGCGAATCGTGATGGCAAACTTCTCGCCGATAATCATCTGTACTTCGCCGGTGGAAATGATTTCACGGGCGTCCGACACCTCTTCGTCGTCACGATACGACACTGAACGCACAACCAGGAACAACTGCTCGTCGTGGCGTTCAACCTTCGGTCGCTGATGGGCTGCGACAACATCGTCCACAACCAGGTCCTCAATATCGAAGACCTCGGCGATGCGTTCCATTTGCTCCGTTGTGGGCTCTTTCAGAGACAGCCATACGAAAGCGTTGTCGTAGCGTTCTGCCACCTCAAGTGCGTGAGTCATGCGCACATTTCCCGGCTGGCGTTTGCCGTCGACAAAAACGCGGCAAAAGTCGATCTGACGCTCGACAGGCACCGGGATTTGGTTCACAGACGGGGGCTGCACCTTCTTAGGACGCTGTCCTGGAATTGAAATACGTGGCGGCATAGCTTTAGCCCCCTTTCACGCTTGTGGGGCTTGCCGTATGAGAGGTCGCCCTGTAATGAATAGGCACGCAAAAGGCGCGCACGAATACCGAAAGTGATATTACGCGTGCGCGCCTTAATGTCTAACGGGGGTGATACCCCGGGTTAAAACACCGTTAAACCACGCGAGCGGAAGATTGATCGCACATGCTCAACGGACTCTGCGGACGGGGGAGTGACGTCCTGCAACTCGTAGTCGAGGCCAATCTTGTCCCACTTGTCGGCACCCATGTTGTGGAAAGGAAGCACTTCCACACGCTCCACGGTGCCTTTCCAGCGTGCAACGATATCGGCAACCTTTTGCACATTTTCCTCGGCGTCAGTCAAGCCGGGGACAACGACAAAGCGAATCCAAACTGGTTTGCCTTTCTCATGCAGTCGGTCACCGAAATCGATTGTCGGCTGCAGCTGGCGCGCGGTGACATTTTCGTACGTGTCCGGATCGCCGGACTTAACGTCGAGAAGGAACAGGTCAATATTGTCCAAGTCCTCGTCGGTCAAGCGTGCACCCAGATAACCAGAGGTATCGATCGTGGTGTGGACACCAGCATCATGCACAGCCTTGAGCAGTCGGCGTGTGAACGCGATCTGGAACAACGGTTCTCCGCCGGAAAGCGTCAGCCCACCGCCTGAAGCGTTGAACACAGGCTTGTATCGCAGCACACGGCGCACGACGTCGTCGATACGCTCGAGTGTGCCTTCCTTCATTTCCATCGTGTCCGGATTGTGGCAGTACTTGCACCGCAGTGGGCAGCCCGACAAGAAAATCGTCATACGGGTGCCCGGTCCGTCGACGGCAGTGACCAGTTCCCAAGAGTGGATGAGGCCGATCTCGCCAGTACGGCGAGCCTCAAACAACTCTGGGCGAGTGATCTCAAGGTCGTCGGTGGAAAGTCCGCCTAAACCGGCAGCGACGCCGCGCACGCGCTCGCCTGCTTCAGGCGATAGCGTGACGACGCCGCTCGTTCCGTCTTGGGCCATAAACTACGCGCCCTGGTGGAAGGTACGAGAGATGACGTCGCGCTGCTGCTCCTTGGTCAGCTTCACGAAGTTCACGGCGTAGCCAGAGACACGAACAGTGAGGTTCGGGTAGTTCTCTGGGTGCTCCATTGCATCCTCAAGCGTGGACTCGTCAAGCACGTTGATGTTGGCGTGGTACAGGCCAGAGTCCATGTTGTTTGCGGAACGGGAAGCCTTCATGGAAGCGAGGCGCTCGTCGAAAGTAGGGGTGGTCATGTTGTCGTCTCCTTCGGAGTGAATAGGTGAGTGGGAAAGTCTGATTAGGCGGGGTTAATGACCGCGTCGGCGTTGTCCATGATGAAGCCGGCGTCGAGAACACCAACCAGGTTGGTGATCTGCTCTTCCTTGTTACGGCCCAGACCCGACGGGGTGATCGTGTTGGTCAGCGAAATGCCGTCCAATGCGTCGTTGTAGTCGAGCTTGCCCACGGACAGCATCGAAGCGACCATGCCGTGATTGTCTGCACCGTTCTCCGGGTTAGCGCCTGGTGCGAACGGGGTGCCGGCCTTGTGACCGGACGGGAAGGAACCGGTTGCCTTGCCGTAGACGACATTCGAGGTAATCGTCAACACCGACTGGGTCGGAATAGCGTCGCGGTACATCGGGATCGCCTTGATCTTCTGCATCACGGTGTGAACAACGGTTGCAGCGATGTCGTCGGCGCGGTCGTCGTCGTTGCCGTAGAACGGGAAATCGCCTTCCGTGATGTAGTCGACGATCAAACCGGTCTCATCACGAACCGGGGTGACCTTCGCGTACTTAATCGCGGACAGGGAGTCAGCGACGATGGACAGACCAGCAATGCCGCAGCCCATGGTGCGAACGATGTCAGAGTCGTGCAGCGCCATTTCGATGGACTCGTAGGCGTAGCGGTCGTGGCAGTAGTGGATGATGTTCAGAGCCTCGACGTAGGTACCGATAACCCAGTCGAGCATCTCCTCGTACTTCTGCCAGACCTCGTCGAAGTCGAGTGGGCCATCGCCCTCGATCGGCTTGTGGTCACCGTCAGTAATCTGCTTGCCGGTAACTTCGTCACGACCACCGTTCATGGCGTAGAGCAGTGCCTTCGCAGCGTTAACGCGTGCGCCGAAGAACTGCATCTGCTTGCCAACCTGCATCGGAGAGACACAGCACGCAATAGCGGCGTCGTCGCCCCACTGGTCACGGATCTGCTTGTCAGACTCGTATTGCAACGAAGAGGTCTCGATGGAGATCGCGGCGCAGAACTCCTTGTAGCCCTCCGGCAGCGCCGGATCCCAGAAGATGGTGATGTTCGGCTCCGGAGCAGGACCCAGGTTGCGCAGCGTCTGCAGCAGACGGAACGCGGTCTTGGTGACCTGGTGGCGGCCGTCCTCAGAGAAACCAGCGTCGGTCCAGGTTGCCCAGTACGGGTCACCAGAGAAGATCTGGTCGTAGTCCTCTGTACGGAGGAAGCGCACGATGCGCAGCTTGATGACGAGCGCGTCGATGATCTCCTGCGCCTCAACCTCGGTCAAGGTGCCGTTGGCTAGGTCACGCTCGAAGTATGCGTCCAAGAACGGGGAGAGGCGACCAATGGACATTGCGGCGCCGTCCTGGCTCTTTACGGAGGCAAGGTAGCCGAAGTAGGTCCACTGCACGGCTTCCTTGGCGTTGGTTGCCGGGCCGGAGATGTCGAAGCCGTAGTCTTCAGCCATCTTCTTGAGCTTCTTGAGCGCCTTGATCTGCTCGGCGTGTTCCTCGCGGTAGCGGGCCCAGTGCTCGGAGAAGCCCTTCTCCAAAGACGCATCCTTGGCCAGCTGCTTTTGCTCGATGAGGTAGTCAACGCCGTATAGCGCCACACGACGGTAATCACCGATGATGCGTCCACGGCCGTAGGCGTCCGGCAGGCCCGTGACGATGTGGGACGAGCGTGCTGCGCGGATGCGCGGGGTGTAGATGTCGAAGACGGCATCGTTGTGGGTCTTGCGGTAGTGGGTGAAGATCTTCTTCACCTCCGGGTTGACCTCTTTGCCGGCCTCTTTGATGGCCTGCTCAACCATGCGCCAGCCACCGTTAGGCATCATGGCACGCTTGGTTGGGGTGTCGGTTTGCAGGCCGACGATGACGTCGTCGTCTTCGGAGATGTATCCGGGCTTGAAGGCGTCGATATCGGCCGGAGTGTCAGTGTCAACGTCATAGACGCGACGCTCGCGCTCAACGGCGAGGTAATTCTTATCCAGGTAGTCCCAGAGGCGCAGTGTCTTGTCGGTTGCGCCTTCGAGGAAGGATGCGTCCCCGTCGTACGGGGTGTAATTGCGCTGAACAAAGTCGCGGACATCGATGTGCTCGGTCCACGGTCCTGGCGTGAAACCTTCCCACGCCTTGTTCTGGATTTGCGGCTCTGTAGAAACAGTCACAGTTGCACGATCTTTCACATAGATAACTAGTGGTCTTCATGCGGCTGCGCTTACCCATTCCCAAACACAGTCTCTTTAAAGCGCTTGCCGCTTACCTATGAGTATAAAGAAGTTCTCCGACTATAGGTAATACGTTTGGCGTGGTGTTGGTCACACAAAGTCTTCGGGGGTGGAGAGTAGCAAAAACCCCGGTCCTGCGCTCGTTGAGAGCGAAGAACCGGGGAAGTTGGAGCGCTATGAACGCTTACTTTTCGCCGTTTTCCAGGTGGATGTTCTCCAGCTGGCCTTCGGTGACAGCCAGGTTGTGGCGGGTGCGGGAGAACGCGTTAATCGTCCACTCGTTGGCAGCCACAATGCGGTTACGGCGGCCGGTGAGGAAGGACATGTGGACGCCAAGCCACATCAGCCAGCCGATGAAGCCGGTGATCTCGACCTTGCCCATCTTCACCACAGCATTGAAGCGGTTGATGATCGCCATGGAGCCCTTGTCGAAGTACTCGAACGGAGCGCGATCCTCCGGAGCGATATCGTGCTCGACTTGGTTCTTGATGACCTTGCCCACATAAGCGCCGGACTGGATTGCAACCTGGGCCACACCTGGCAGACGGTCGCGATTCATCATGTCGCCAACGATGAAGACGTTGGACTCGTCGCCGACGGAAAGATCCGCGTTAACAGCAACCTTGCCGGCGCGGTCTGCTTCCACGCCGATTTGGTCTGCAACCTGCTTGCCCAGCGGGGAAGCTGCAACACCCGCGGACCAGATCTTGGTCGGAGTCTGGATCGTGGTTTCCTGTTCGGTCTTCATGTCCTTGTAGGTGACAGAGTCCGCATCAACGTTGGTCACCATGGCGTTGAGGATCACGGTGACGCCGGCCTTTTCAAGCTCGCGCTGTGCCTTCTTGCCAAGACGCTTGCCAAACGGGGGCAGCACCTGCGGAGCGCCATCAAGCAGGTAAATCTTCGACTGCTCGGTGCTGAAGGAGTATCGGCCCGAGGTGAAGGCACGGTGCGCCATCTCCGCAACCTGGCCAGCAAGCTCGACGCCGGTCGGTCCAGCACCAACGATGACGAACGTCAGCGCGCGATCGCGCTCTTCTGCGGTTTCCGCAAGTTCTGCACGCTCGAATGCTGCAATGAGGCGTGCGCGGATCTCAAACGCGTGGTCCAGGGTCTTCAGGCCCGGCGCGAACTCGGCGAAGTGGTCGTTGCCAAAGTAGGACTGGCCAGCACCAGCGGCGACGATGAGGGAGTCGTAGCCGAAGGTGTACTCCTTGCCGCTTTCAACAGAGGTGACGGTCTTGCCCTTGACGTCGATGGTCTCAACAGTGCCACGAACGACGCGGACGTTCTGCTGGTTAGCAAACATCTGACGGATGTCACCGGTGATCTCGCCCGAGGACATCAGGCCGGTTGCCACCTGGTAGAGCAGTGGCGGGAAAAGGTGGTGGTTGGTGCTGTTGATCAGGGTCACATCGACATCAGCATCCGCAAGTTCCTTGGCTGCGTTGACGCCACCGAAGCCAGCGCCGATGATGACAACATGATGGCGGTTTCCGTCTGGGCGAATGACCGTAGAGGCCATAAATATCTCTCCTCGGTTGAATTTTTATATGTGCAACGCCTATATAGTACGCGCCGCATTTTATCTGAGCCGTGGCGTACCGCAGAAGCAGGTTCTTGGCCACTAGCATTTGTGAAATGGCCGATATCTCCCGCGCACGCAAAAGTTCCATCGACGCCGCGGCCTGGCCGGCTGTCGCTGCGGTTCCCAGGGCGCGTGGAGGAGCGCTGCGCACGAAGATCGTTGAGGCGACATTTGCTCGTGCCTGTGCGAAAGCAGAACTTGCTCTAGAAGGAGACGATGCAGCGCTCACCGTGGAATCCGCGGACATGTTTGAGCGTATCGCTGCGCGCGGGTGGACTGGCCTTGCTGAAAGCTATATGGCAGGCGAGTGGGTGACCTCGACGTCCGAAGGGCTTGTAGATGCACTCCAGGCGCTGATCGGTGCGGGGTACAGGCCGTCACCAGCACGCGTGTCTGCTCCGAAGCACGGTCGCACACCCCTTGGGGTGATCGGGGAGCTACCTCCGGATCTGGTGCAGCATTTTGATGGTGGCACCGCAACGCATGCACAGGGACACTTTGGCACGGGTGTGCCGACGACTCAGCGCACGCGGATGAAGTCCCACACTCCGGGGGCAGGGCGAGGAAACGAGCCAAGGCACCACTTCGTCGACGTCACCGAAATCGGCGCTCCACTTGACGCTCATCGCGATGACCTAGCTGATGCGCAACGCAGGAGCATTTCGATGCTTCTCGACGCCGCCGCTGCCGGGCCCAGCACACATTTGCTTGAGATGCCGTGCAGTGGAGGAGCGGTGGCTGCGGAAGCACTTGATCGACGCTGCACCCTGGATGTGGTTACCTTTGACGCCCGCGTGAGGAAAAGCCTTGAAGAACAGTTGATCCTCAGTGGTGCTGAAGGTGCTGCACGCATTGACGTGTTGGATTCCCCAGCCGAAATCGAAGCGTTGGCACGGCAGCGTCGCGGGGTGTACGACGCAGTAGTGAGCATGCAGGCGTTTGAGAACATGCCGCACCAGGAACAGATCGCGTATCTCGTATCCGCGGAACAGATGCTCGCACAGGGCGGCAAGGTAGTGCTGCAAACAATTGTCCGCACGAACAACTATTCCCGGAGTGCAGCGGCAGCCTTGGCCTCAACCACCGGTTATGCGTGGCCACGGATGAACGTTGTGAGTTGCGATGACGTTGCCCGGATCGTCGATAAGCACACTGCATTGCGCGTGACTGCGGTGACAACCGCACCTGAACACCTCGCAGCATCGCTGAGGCTGCAGCGAATGGCCTTCGACGCCCACTTACGCGACGCCGCAGCGGATGGCTACGACGTTGTATTCCGCAGGATGTGGACTTGGCAGCTAGCCCTGCGCGAAGCCCTTGCACGATTGGAAATGCTGGACCTCGCGCAGGTCACGATGGTGCAGCGCCATCGCGGAGGCCGTCGCTAGGCTAACGTGACCTCCGGTCGGGATGCACGCTCGACCAGTACTGCAATCGACTCAAATGGCTTTCCGGCCACCATCTGTAGGCCCATCTCGCAGGTGCGGTTTGCTGACACGAAGCGTGCATAATTGCCACGATTGAGCCCCTCGCGTTCCTCGCGAGTCGCCGACTCAACCAGCTCAGGGTGCAACATCACACGATCGCCAGCTGTGCCACAGCAGGCCGCCCCAGCGGGCACTTCCGCATCGCCACACGCAGCTGCGACACGCATGAGCGCTTCCGTGGTACCAAGGTGCTGACCGGAGCATGGCGGGTGGACAGCAATACGCCCCTGGTCCTGAGTGATGGGCAGGTGCTCCATGATCTCTTCGTCGAGCCACTGCACCAGGTCAAGAACGCGAATCGCCTCGAAACGTTCAAGATCAGCAGGGGAGAGTACCTCCGGCATGGAATCCACCACGGTATGGGTGCACGAGGCTGCATCGATGATCACAGGCAGTGCGCCTTGCTCTGACCACTGCCACATGCGCTCCAGCAGGTCGAGTGCCTTCGCACGGTATGCATCGTCGAATCCTTTCGAAGAAAACGGCATGCCACAGCAACCGCCGTCAACGTTTTCCGGGATCCACACGGGTGCTCCGCTTCGTCGGCCGAGTTCAACAACCGCCTGCGGCACAGCAATCTGATCAGCAGAACCAGCAGGTTGGCCGAAGATACGGTTTACACAGGCAGGGAAGTAGACAGCTGCGGCACCGCTGCGCGAGGTTTCCGGCATCTGTGGTGCCTTGTGCGGCATGGGCCCTGGCACAGAGGGGAGGCGCTCGGGTGAGATGAGTGCACGTCCAACCTGGGTGACAGCATTGGCTAGCGCAGGCCCGAGAATATTGACGCCAGATACCGCAGTACGGCCCAACGCCTCGACCGCGCCGTATCCCTTCGCGATCCCAGTTGCGACACGCTTCTCTGCAGGTGTTGCCTGAGCTGCGCGCAGTTGCTTCATTACCTTGCCGGTATCAATGCCAACAGGGCAGGGGATAGCGCAGGTTCCGTCGGCAGCGCACATGTCGATCGCGTCGTACTGGTATTGCTCGCGCAGCGCCCCCAAGACCTCCGAGCCTTCCGGCTGACGCGCCATCTCACGGCGCAGCACAATACGTTGACGTGGAGTCACAGTGACGTGGCGTGACGGGCATACCGGCTCGCAGAAGCCGCACTCGACGCACATATTGATCTCCTGCTCGACCTTGGGAAAGGACTTGAAGCGCTGCAGGTGGATGTCCGACTGGCGAGTCAACTTCACGTCCGGCGCGAGGATGGTGTCCGGGTCAAGCATCTCCTTGACCTCCCAGAACAGGTTCCAGATTTCGTCGCCCCATTCATGGCGCACGAACGGCGCCATGTTGATACCGGTACCGTGCTCAGCCTTCATCGAGCCGTCGTACTTGTCGACGACCAACTCAACCAGCTCGTCAAGGAAGCGCGAGTACTTCTCGAGCTCCACAGGGTTGGAGAAGTCCGGGGTGATAAAGAAGTGCAGGTTCCCGTAGGGTGCGTGTCCCATCACACCTTCGGGGTAGCCGTAGCGCCGGAGCAACTCCATAAGTTCAGCAGCGCCTTCGCCGACCTGCGCAGGTGGGAAGCACACGTCCTCAGTAATCAGCGCGGCGCCTTGCGGGCGGTTTTGCCCGATCAGGCCAAACAGGCCGTTACGCAGTTGCCACATGGCGTTTTGCTTTTTTGGATCGGTCTCAAAGTGCAGCGGTGCTAGCAGCTCCGCGCCTTCGAGCACGGCCTCGGCGGCGGCAATGGCCTGCTGAAGCTCGTCTTCGGTGGTGCCACCGACCTCGAGGAGCAGGGCAGCGGTGGACTGGTCAATATCTGCCCATTCAGCAGGAGCAGCACTAAATTGGCCAACTGAACCGCGCATGACATCGGAGACGAGCAGCTCGCAGGCTTCAGCGCCGGCGTCGACAAGCTGTGCAACATAGTTGGCAGCATCAGTGATGTCGGGTACAACCACCCAGGTCACAGCCTTTTTCTTTGGCAACTCGATGGTGCGAATCTCAGCCTCGGTAAACACGCCGAGGATGCCTTCGGAGCCGACGAGCAAGCGCATGAGGATACGGACCGGCTCGTCCTCGTCCAAGAATGCATCGATGCGCAAGCCGTTGGTGTTGCGGATGGAGAACTTTGCGCGTAGGCGAGCGACTAGCGTCTCGTTAGCACGCAATCGATCACGGAAATCAGAGAGTTGTTTGTGCAGTTCAGGGCACTGTTTGCGGAAGGCGTCGTCGCCTTTGCGCGTATCGACGATCTCGCCAGACGTTAATACAAACTCAGCCTGATCGATGGTGTGGAAGGAATCACGCTCAATCTTGCAGCGCATGCCGCCGGCATTGTCAGCGAGGACGCCACCGATACAAGCAGATGCGGTCGAGCCGGGATCGGGTCCAAGCATGTAGCCGTGGCGTCGCAGGACCGCTTGAGCGTCGCCAAGCACAACGCCCGGCAACGTACGAAGGCGTTTGCCGCCGTCGAGGACCTCCATGCCGGCGAAGTGGGTCTTCACATCGACGAGGATGTCGTTCGTCATCGCCTGGCCGTTAAGCGACGTCCCGGCGGCGCGGAACGTCAGCGTCCGGCCTGCGCGACGGGCATAGCGCATCAGAGCGGAAAGGTCTTGCGCGTTGCGTGGCTGAACGACCACGGACGGGATGTCGCGGTACGGAGAGGCGTCTGAGGCGTAACGCACGAGATCTGAGACGCGTGATTGAACATTGTCCGCGCCGACGATTGCTGCGAGCGCCGCGACGAGTTCCGGGTCGGAGCCGCCAGTGAATTGCTCACTGACAGCGTCCGGGTAAGAATCGTCGTAAACCGGCTTGGGGATCCTGCGGGGATCGGGAGAGAGGAGCTTTGCCATGGGGACAGATTACGCCGTGGTGCCACCAATTGTTACTTGACATAATGTACATTATCGGACAACTATCCTTTATATAACGTCAGGTGACGTTATATAGGGCTACTTCCGCATATCCAGACGGACGTTAATTTCGCCGTCCTCGGCGATCTTTGCGGCCACCAGCTCCGGAGTCTTCACTCCGTAGTCCTCTCGGTTGATCGGAATGTCTGCTGCGACGAGCAGCTGATCGCCCGAGCGCGCGACATTGAATGTCTGCGTGATCGTGTTCGTCTCGCCGTGGATGGTCATGTTGCCCGTCAGGTCTACGGTGCCCATCGTCCCGTCCTCTGGCACGCTGCTAAGGTCCACTGGCTCGGTGACAACGAACTTTGCCTCCGGGAAATCGTCCGTATGGAAAATTTTGCGTCGCACGCTTTCATCGCGGACATCAGAGTCGGTGCGAATGTTTGTCATATCGACGACAATCTCGCCAGCCTTCAGCGTGCCCGCCTCGATAGTCACGCTACCGCGAACGCCTTGTGTCGAGCCTGACGTAGTCCGGCGATCACCTGGCAGCACCTCGGAGAATGTGAAGCCTGCAGACGTTTGGTTGGGTCCAGGCTTGTTTGTTACCTCCCAGACGCCGTCAATTTCCGTTGTGGCGGATTTCAGGCTGGACTCGTCGATACCCTCAGTTTTGACACCGTGACTAAAAAACAGCGTCCTTCCCAACGGGATGAACGCCACTGCAAGCGCCAGAATGGCAAAGGCTAAAACTGCGATCATAAGCAGCTTCGTATTACGGGAGCTGGTCTTCACGTACCTCACCTCAGTTTTTCGAGTTTCTGGACCAAGCCTACTAATTCGTCACACAACGAATGCAACTCGTCCGCCGTCGCGCCTTCGGCCGCTGCAGTTTGGATATCCTCAGCGGCACAGCGCAACTCGTAAAGTCGATCGCGGATCTCTGCGACGCGCTGACGGCTCAGAATCACAGCGTCAGGGTCCACGGTCGTACCTGCAAGGAGTGTGCGCTGTTCGTACGCACGCTGCTTGCACGAAGAGCTGCAATATTTCCGCTTGCGGCCACGCCCCTGGTTGATTTCAATCTCTTTACCGCACCACGCGCAAACGTTTGTAGTCTCGTCTACTCTCCGCTTCCTGATCTTCACGGCGGCAAGTCTATTACAGGTGTCAAGCCTGGGTGAGGTCAGGGAACAAAACGAATTAGTGGACCGTTATACTTGAGCGATTGCTGGGCAACCGGGCAATAACGACGACAAGGATGGAGACAACATGGCTGATCGAGTGCTACGCGGTAGCCGCATGGGTGCCGTGAGCTACGAAACTGACCGCGACCATGATCTCGCGCCGCGTCGCATGGCGAAGTACCAAACACCCAATGGTGAGGTGTTTGAGGTTCCGTTCGCCGATGAGGCTGAGATCCCCGAAGAGTGGATGTGCAAGAACGGCCAGACCGGCACGCTCATGGAGGGCGAAGGCGTCGAGTCGAAGCCGACGAAGCCGCCGCGTACCCACTGGGACATGCTGCTGGAACGTCGCAGCATTGAGGAGCTCGACGTGCTGCTTGAGGAGCGCTTAGAGCAGCTCCGGAAGCGCCGTCGCACCGCGGCCCGCCTCGCTAAGGAGCAGGCCGCGCAGAAGGAAGGCTAATTCCCTACTTCGAACCGGAATTGAATACGTGAAGGACCTGACGCACGGTTTCCGTCGTCAGGTCTTTTGCCGTCTGTGCACCTTCTGCAACGCGACGGCCGACCTTATCCAGGTTCTTGCCGGAAAGCTCGTACTTGGTCAAGGAAGCAACCTCGTTAGCCAAGTCAGCTACCTGCGACGGAGCCTTGGCCGCACGATTTGGAAGATCTGCAAGCTTTGAGTTGGCGGCAGCGTACTCAATCTGTCGCCAGGTTTCGCTCGCCAGGTTGCCCACGAAGGATGCCTTTTCCTTCGCTCCCCACTTGGTTACCTCCGCAAACGATGCGGCAGCGAAGCTTGCGTCCAGCTTCGACTCGCCAAGCTTGCGGTCTTCAAAGGTGATGGGGACTTCAACAACCCCGAATCCAGCGTCTGCTACCTTGTGGGCAATCTCCACCTGGAAGATGTAGCCCTTGTTGGACAGTGCATCCAGGTCGAGTTCTTCCAAGATTTCGCGGCGGAACGCGCGGTAGCCAGCGGTCATGTCCTTGACATCGTCGCCAAGCGCGATCGAGATGTACTCGTTGCCCAGCTTGGACAGCAGGTAGCGGCTGCGCGGCCAGTTCTTTACTTCCCCACCGTCGACGTAGCGCGAACCGATTGCCAGATCTGCGCCGTTGGATACTGCGTCGAGCAAACGCACGAGTTCCTCAGGGGCATGCGAGCCGTCTGCATCCATTTGAACGATGACCTCGTACTCGCGCTGAAGGGCCCATTCGAAACCGGCACGGTACGCAGCCAGCAGGCCGTCTTTGCCGGTGCGGTGGAGCACGTGAACTTCATCATGAGTAGCTGCGAGCTCGTCAGCCTTTGCTCCGGTGCCGTCAGGCGAGTTGTCATCGACGACAAGGACGTCCACATCCTTGTTGGCATCCAGCACGCGTCCAACGATAAGCGGGATGTTTTCCACTTCGTTGTAGGTCGGGATAATCACCAGGGTTGTATTCGCCACGGTGCTACGTCTCCTCGTTGTCACACTTATTTATTCTTTGGTGCAGCATACCCGTGCGCCCGGGTACGTGCGGAAACGCCTGCCACAGCCATCAGCATGATCCCTGCCGCGACAAGCAACCACTCCAGAATCTTTCCAAATCGCACAGCCGGGGTGACAGAATCGCGCAACGGCAGCTTTTCGACGAGATGATCTGCCGTGAAGATTTCCGTCTGCTGCGATACTGAGCCGTCGGGATGGACGATGGCGGAGACACCCGAGGTGGCTACAACAACCACTGCGCGATCGGTCTCCAGTGCACGCATGCGGCTCATCGCCAATTGTTGATACGTCATTCCGGTGAACCCAAACGTGGCGTTGTTCGTCGGTGTGCTGAGCAACTGGGCGCCGTTGCGAATCGCCATCCGGTAGGCCTCGTCCTCCGCCACCTCGTAGCAGGTCGCCACACCGACCGCGATGTTGCCGAGGTGCACCACACCGTTGCCGTCACCAGGTTTGAAGTTGCCAGCCAGGTCGACCATGTCGGAGAACTTCCGGAAGAAGTCACGCATGGGCATGTACTCGCCGAACGGCTGGAGGAACCGCTTGTGGTGGTACTCCCCTGGCCCATCCTCTGGATCGAAGACGACCATGGTGTTGCGGGACCCAACGTCGTCACGTGTGAGTGTGCCAACGAGCAACGGTGCGTCGATGCCGCGCACGGCGACGTCGATAAGCGCTCGTGCTTCCGAGTCGGTGAACGGATTGACGTCGGAGGAATTCTCTGGCCAGAAAACGGCGTCGACATCCATGTTTTGCGCGCGGAGGTCGTCGCGAAGCGCAAGCGTTTCGTTGACGTGGTTGGCCAGCACCGCGCGGCGCTGTGCGTTGAAATCAAGCCCCATGCGAGGGACGTTGCCCTGTACCGCGGCAACGGTTGCTTCGCCCACTGTCGAGGCAGGGTTATTGACCCCGATCTGCGCCACGGTGCCGAGACCGAGGGGCAGTACTGCGGCTACAAGGCCGGCCCAGCGTTGCGTCCCACGCTGCAGGATGGCCACGGTGAGACCTGCCCCTGCCAGCGCCACCGCAATTGAGATCAGCGCCGGACCACCCCAAGGTGCGAGAGCAGCTAGTGGACCATTGATTTGCCCCCACGCCAGGCGTACCCAGCTAAACCCGCCGAAAGGAAACGACGAGCGGCAAAACTCAACCGCAAGGTAGATCAGCGCAAACGCGAGGAAGCCAAAGCGCCAACGCGCGACGATCACACCAAACACACCTATAGCGATGCCGTAGAGCGCGAGGAAGATCGACAAAGCGACATACGGCATTGCGCCGACAAACTCCCCGATCCACGGCAGCAGGTAGAGGTAGCAAAACGCAGCCTGCGTAAAGCCCAGTAGGCCGCCGAAGGCTGCGGAAGGACGATCAGTACCCGGCCAGCGTTGCCATGGCATGAGCGCAAGATAAAACACGGATATGCCGACGATGGCGGAGAACCAGTGTCCGTGCGGTTCGTACGAGAAGAACACCAGCCAGCCAGAGCAGGCCGCGAGTACGAACCGGAGGAAGCGGGTAAGGGCCGTCACCTACTTCTCCCCCGGCTCATTGCCGCTGTTGCGGAACCATTCCTCCAACTCGTCGGCATCAATAACGACGTCGTCAGCATCCGCTCCTTTCTGCGGATAGGGCTGATTGGGATTGGTAAACGAACCGTAGGAGGTGGTGAACTGCGACATCGGGGTGGCCTCGTAGAGGCGCGCGCCGAGGTCTTCCATGCCGCGACGGGCGCGTTTGGTCATCGAACGACGCGCGATTGCTCGTGTCGGACCGAACACTAATAGCAGGCCGATGACAGAGCTCACGAAACCAGGGACGAGACTTAGCGCCCAACCCGCCATCAACAGCGCGGAGTCGCCAGCCAACTTGCCAAGGCTGGTTCGCCCACGAGCCATCTGCGTAAGTTCACTGCGAAGCGACATGCTGGCGGCAAAGCCGCCGAAGATCATCAGTGCGAAAATTGCCAACAGCGCCCATCCGACACCAATCCACTTGGCGACGAGAAAGAACGCGATCGCTTCAACAACGAAGTAGGACAACAGGAGCACAGGCATGGGCCAGAGACTACCCGTTGAGCCGATCGAGCAACCAACCCACGTCAGTTGCAGCGTAGAGAAAATACGGGCCGAAGTGGTTCGTGCCAGTCCTGCCACGGATACGCTTGGCCGTACGTGAGAGGAACTCCACTCCCCAACTCTCTGCCAAGGCTGAGACATCTGAGTGCGGGACAAGGTCGTCGTATGGCGAACTCCACAGACGAATCGGAATACCTAGCGGGCGTTTGGTGCCTAGGCGTGTTGCATCAAGGTGGCTGCTGGTCAACGGGAGGTCGTCGAGAAGCGATGCCATGCTCACTCCGGTCCTCGTCCAAGAGCGAGTATGCGACCACGGGCGATGCAGCACCGCCCCTAAAGCACACGTGCGCGCCCCGTTCGCAATGGCCGCAACACCTCTTGGGCTCAAGTGCGGAGCAATCTCGGCAGCAATTGCGTCGTCGCTGGCCATGAGACCCGCGACCGCGTAGAGGATCACTACGGAGGCAAGCGCGCCATCGACGTGATGGAGCATGCTGACCATGTCCACTGGCGGAGCTGCGACCACAGCTGCCAGCAGTTGGAGATCGGGTGCGTACTCAGGTTCCTCGAGCCACGCTGCGGCGGCTCCCCCGCCCTGGGAGAAGCCCCACAGGCCGAGTTTGGACGTACCGACACCCAGGTGGGTGCTTGCGCGAACCGCGTCGGCGAGCGAGCGTGCTGCCGCAACGTGGTCGCAATAGAGCTCCACATCGTCCCCGGGGTCGCGTGGGTAATCGGTGATGACTACGTCGGCGCCGGCTGCAAGGAACAAGTTGATTACGGGTTGTTCATACGCGGCGATCAAGTCTATGGGCTTGATACGTGGTCCGATGCCCACGGTGCAGGAATATGAGGGGTCGCAACGCCGTGCAACGCCCTGCGTCGATGGCGCAAACGCGATCGTGGGCCGTTCACCTTTCCCCATCCACGGCGTACGAGAGCGAAACACTGCGCCTGTCGCGGACAAGATCCGGCCTTGAGTATCGCTCGTGGCGTATTCGATTCGCCAGGAGTCTGAGGGGTTCAACAGCCCGCTTGCCCCTACTGGTCGGATCTGTACGGCCTCGAGAAGGGAACCAGGCGTCACGCCCATAAGCCAGGTAGCTCGGCCGAAGTCTGGCCCGGTTCGTTGAGCAGGACGAACTAAGTCAAGGCCGAGCCCGACGAGCGAGCGCACACGAGGAAGGAGCAACGACGCCATGAGCTACCTCGGCATGTGGCGCCAGATTGGACGTGGAACCAAGCGCATAATCATGGCCAAAACGGCGAGGCGACGCGGAATCCACACTGTCGTACTCCGTCCCTTGGCCGCAGCGTCAACGACAGCATCAGCGACGACATCCGGCGTCACAGACATAATCGCAGGCTTCATCCCCTCAGTCATCGCGCCAATGACGAACCCGGGGCGCGCCAAGATGAGGTTCAGCTCCGTGCCGTGAAGCTTGTCGGAGAGTCCTTGGCAAAACGCGTCGAGGCCTGCCTTGGTCGAGCCATAGACATAATTCGCACGCCGTGCCCGCCAGCCCGCGATGGAAGAAAAGGCGAAGATCTCGCCGCGTGCCATCTCGTCGGCAAGGACGGTAAGCATGTTGACCTGTGCCACGTAGTCCACCGTGGCAATGCGAGCGGCCTCGCGTTCATCGCGCTCTGCTAGTTCCTGATCGCCCAAAATGCCGAAGGCCACGATGGCGGACGTGACCTCCCCCGCCTCGCGGACGATGCGGCGATGCGAGTCGAGGTTGGTAGCGTCAAAATTAACGGCTCGGACAACAGTCGCGCCCGCTGCAAGCAAACGACGTTTCACGTCATCGAGGCCGTCGCTACCACGCGCTGCGAGTACGACTTCACGACCACTGCAGATGCGCACAGCGATCTCGCCGCCGATGTCGCTGCGAGCACCGAGCAGGAGCACAACCCCGGGGTTATCCACGCGCTGCATCCAGGTCGCGGCGAGTGGTGTTGAAGGTCTTCATGCCGGTAGCCGTCAGCGTCACGATGTCTTCGATGCGCATGCCCCACTCACCTGGCTTATAGATGCCCGGCTCGATGGAAAAGGCCATTCCCTCGCGCAAGATGACGTCGCTACCTGCGATGATGAACGGCTGCTCATGGCCCGACAATCCGATACCGTGTCCAAGACGGTGGGTAAACCACTCGCCGTAGCCGGCCTCCTCCAGTACGCCTCGTGCGACGGCGTCGAGCTCCCCTGCGGTAATGCCGGGGCGGGCTGCGTCGCAGGCCGCCTGGAATGCGCGCTGAAGCGCGTCGTACGCCTCCAGGAAGTCTGGCTTCGCCTTGTTCCTACCACCCACGACGTGAGTACGGGTGCAGTCCGATTGGTAGCCAGATGGCAGCACACCGCCCAGGTCTACGACCACGGGGTCGCCCTCCTCGAGCACACGGTCCGAAAAGTCGTGGTGCGGGTTCGAGCCGTTTGGTCCCGAACCGACGATGACGAACGCGACCGTTTCGTGCTCTTCGAGGATCAGCGCGTTCAGTTCTGCAGCGACCTCGCGTTCCGTACGGCCCGGCTGAAGCAGCTCCGCAGCACGTTCGTGCACACGGTCGATTGCCCTGCCTGCGGCCTCGAGTTGTTCAAGCTCTGCAGCGTCTTTCACCATGAACAATTCCGCGACCTCAGTCTCAGCCAGATCTGTACGTGGCAGCAGGGCCTGCAGTGCGAACACGTGGTCGGCGGTCAAAGAGGAGCCGAGACCGACCGGGCCATCCGGGAGCGAGTCAGCAACGAGGCGGTACGGGTTCTCACCATCGCGCCAGCCAATCACCTCGACGTCGTCCGCGCCGTCGAGCCCCAACGAAAGCAGGTCTGTCATCGGTGCGACGACACGCGCGCCATCGGCGGAGATGACGAGGGCGGTGAGGCGTTCGTGGGAGGACGCCCAGGAGCCGGTGAGGTAGGCAAACTCTGCACCAGTCCCGATCACCAATCCGCTCAAGCCACGTTGCTTTACCAATTCGGCAGCCATTTGTCGGCGCTTCGCGTACACACTTGCATCAAACGTCATGCTGGCCATGGTAGATCGATACCATCGCTGCTGTGTCTGAATCCCTCGCACGATCAATCGCCCGCATCAGTAAGCCTGGACGTAGTTACTGTTCAGGCGCGCTGATCACGCCCGATACGGTGCTCACGTGTGCGCATTTCTTTCGCGGTGTGGATGAATCGAAGGTGCGTGTGCGTATCGACGACACCACGTACCGCCTCAGATCCGCCGCACCGATTCCCGGTACTGATATTGCATTGGCAAGGCTCACCGAACGCTCATCGGCTCCGCTGCTTGAGATTGGGGCTCCTCCGAAGATCGGCGCATCGACGCTGACGGTTGGCTTCGGCGGACGTGCGAAAACTCCTCAGGGAAAGCCAGGCCTCTACCTGGGCAAGCTGCCGTTTTCCGCGTCACGGTCGTTTGCCACGCGTATCCGCCCCGCGGGCTTAGTCTACGCCTCTCCCCCGGCGATCAAAGGAGACTCTGGCGGGCCGGTCTTTGCACACGGCAAGGTGTTCGCAGTGCAGTCGCTCATCATGGATCCGATGAACCGAAACCTGCGAATCGCCACCGTGTCGCTATTGCCCGCTAGTTACCGATAGCCACCACACCGCGGCGGATCGCGTCGACCGCACGGTTGGCGTTATCACGAATCTGGTCCGAGTAGCCGGTCTTCTTAATCTGCTCGAGCAGGTCGATGACTTGGCGGCACCAGCGAACGAAGTCGCCAGGTGTCAGTTCCGCGCCGGATTCTGCCGCAGCTGCAAGGGCATAGCCTAGCGGCGCACCCGCGGTCCACTGATGCATGGACAGGCTAAACCCGGCATCCGGAAGGCGTGTTGCGGGAAGATTATGGCGCTGCTCATCAGACACCAGTTCGCCGTAGATGCGCATGGTGTCGTTCATCGCATCAGCCATCGCGCCGGTTGCCGCCTCCGGCGAACCCTGGGTTGCACGACGGTTTTCGAACACCACCATGGATGCGACACCGGCGAGTTCCGCTGGATCTAGCTCGTCCCAGATGCCGCGCTTGAGACACTGTGCGACCAGAAGGTCTGAGACGTTGTGAATACGCGATAGACGCTCGCCCTCGTCGGTGACGTGCGGTTCGCCGTCAACAAGTTCGACGTAGTCCATCTCCGTGAGCAGCCCGATGATGCGCTCAAAGGTTCGGCCGAGGGAATCAGTCGACGAGTCGACCCGGCGTTCAAGTGAGGCAAGTTTGCGCTCGTCGCGCACGATGTCTTCAGCGGTCCGGGCAAGAAGCTCGCGGTCGTGGGTTGGCCAGTGATGAACCGGGTGGTTGCGAAGCGCCGCTTGCAGCGCCAGCACCTGCTTGTTCGGACGGGTTCTTGCCTTCTCACGCAGTCGCTTCGGCGCGTTGAAGTGGCCACGGTGCAGCATGTCTGCCACCTTGCGCGCGTGTTTTCGTGGCTGTTGCTGCATGTGACGTGGCACCTTGATGCGGCCGACGACCATGGGTGGGTTGCGGAACGAGGCGGCGTCGATACGCGCCGACCAGCCGCGCTCTGTGGTCACCCAGGGACGCGGGTCGTGCTGCTTCGCCGCGGGTTGCACCACAGCGGCCAGTTCCGGCTTCCGCTTGCCTGGCAGCGCGATCACCTCGCCGACTTGAAGGCGGGCAAGGATTTTCACCGTCTCCGTGTGACGGTTCTCAATCGCTTCGCGGCGCGCTTTCTTCTCCGCATCGTTGAGGTCTCGACGCAGCCGCGAGTACTCCACAAGCTCCGCTGCGGGATCTTCGGACGGCGGCGCGAACGCGGAGATGTCGCGCTCCAACTTCTCGCGCAACGTCCGCACCTTAGCCTGCAGGCGCTCAATGTCACGGACCTCGCCCACCACGGAGCGGTCCGTTTGGAACTGGGCGAAGGACTGCTCGATAAGCCGAATCGAATCGTCGAACCCATTCATGGCCAGCATGTTGATGGCCATGTTGTAGCCAGGCTGAAATTGCGAAATCAGCGGGTATGTGCGGGTCGAGGCCAACCCGGCAACCGCATGGGGGTCCAGCGCCGGCGCCCACTGCACGACGGCGTTGCCGATGTGGTCGATGCCGCGACGCCCCGCACGCCCGGTCAGCTGCGTGTACTGGCCAGGAGTCAGATCGACATGGGCCTCGCCATTGAATTTGACCATCTTCTCTAGCACGACCGTGCGCGCCGGCATGTTGATGCCCAACGCAAGCGTTTCGGTGGCGAAGACCACCTTGACCAGGCCGCGTACGAAAAGTTGCTCGACGATGTGCTTAAACGCTGGCAGCAGGCCTGCGTGGTGGGAGGCAAAGCCGCGCATCCAAGCGGTGCGCAACTGTTTAAAGTTGAGCACTTCAAGGTCTTCGTCGGGAATGCCTTCCACGCCGTCGTCGATAATCTGGTCGATTTCGGAGCGCTCCTCGGGAGTCGTCAGTTCCTTGCGGGAACGCAGGCACTGGAACAGTGCGCCGTCGCAGCCGGCGCGGGAGAAGATGAACACGATAGCGGGCAGCATGTCCTGGCCCTGCAGGACGGAGACGACCTCCGGGCGCCCTACTGGACGCACTTTGTCCTGGCCGCGGGTACGGCCGCTGCGGGAGCGCGAACGGAAGCCACGGCCTTCTTCGAAGTCGCGGCGACCCTCATTGGAATGGCCGGACTCGATGCGCTCAATGGCGTGCTCGAGGGAGCGGTTGACTCGCCCGTCGGTGCCGGGTTCGAACAGCGGGAACATCTTGCGCCCCACCATCATGTACTGGCTCAGCGGGATCGGGCGGTGCTCAGAGACGATCACCTCTGTATCGCCACGGACGGTAGACAGCCATTCGCCGAACTCCTCGGAGTTTGACACCGTAGCTGAAAGACCAATGAGGCTGACCGAGTCGCTCAAGTTGAGGATGATCTCCTCCCACACGGCACCACGGTCCCGATCTGCCAGAAAGTGGATCTCATCCATCACCACATGGGTCAGGCGATCCAACTGTGGTGACTCGGCGTAGAGCATGTTACGCAGCACCTCAGTGGTCATGACGACGATCTCAGCCGAACCATTGATGCTGGTATCACCGGTGAGCAACCCAACAGTCTCTTCGCCATGCTCGGCGACCAGGTCGTTGTACTTCTGGTTGCTCAGCGCCTTAATCGGCGTGGTGTAGAAACACTTCGTCCCCCGGTGCAGCGCGAGCGAGACCGCGAACTCGCCAACAATGGTTTTGCCTGAACCAGTCGGCGCGCAAACCAGCACGCCACGGTCCTCCTCGACGGCTTTGCAGGCGTCAATCTGGAAGTCGTCGAGATCGAAAGGCTTCGCGGCGGCGAATTCCTGCAAAAACGGCGTGGAGTTCTCGGGGGAAAGCATGCCCCCTACAGTACGTCCCCAAAGTCAATGTCGTTTTCGAAGCCTCGCTTCTGCGAGGTGCTCGACTTTGTCGCCGGGGCACGGTGTACCGGTTGTGGGCGCTCGATTGGTGCAGCCCTAATGCTTGTCGACGAGCCAATCGGGCTCGCAGACCCAACCGGAGTCGGAGCGTCGATCGGGCCGGAACCCTGCTCGTCGTCAAGATCCATCCAGTCTGGACGCTCACGCTTGCGCTTGCGGTCGTTGAAACGGCAGAACTGGAACGCGAGCTCGACCAAAAACGTTATAGAAAGACCGAGGATCGTCATGGAAAATGGATCCTGTGTCGGAGTCATGACGGCCGCGAAGATGAAGATCAACACGATGATGAAGCGACGCTTGTCCTTCACATGTTCGTAGCGCAACACTCCGACGAGGTTGAGCATGATGATGATCAGCGGCACCTCGAAGCTCACGCCGAAGATCACGATGAGCGACAGCAGGAAGTTGTAGTAGTCTCCACCAGACAGTGCAGCGATCTGAAACTCAGATCCAATTGACATCAAGATAAGAAAACCCTGGTCAAGGATGAAATAGGCCAGAGTTGCGCCGCTTACAAAAAGAATCACTGCAATAGTTACGAAGACAAACGTATAGCGGCGTTCGTTCTTTAGCAGTCCTGGCGTAATAAACTTCCAAATTTGGGATAGCCACACCGGAGATGCCAGTACCAGACCGGCGAGAGCACCAATCTTCAGTCGCAGCATGAACATCTCTAGTGGTCTTGTTGCCAAAAGACGGCACTCACCGTCTCCGGTAAAATCTGCTCGAAGTTCATCAGGCAAACTGCAATATGGGCCACGAATGATTTCGCCCAGCGGCATCAAGCGCCAAGGCGCATATTGATACCAAATGAAGCCCACAATCGTCCCGACGAGAATCGCAGCTAGAGAGACAAGTACCCGACGACGAAGTTCCTGGAGGTGCTCGACCAGCGACATCTCGCCGGTAGGATTCTTCCTCCGATTTGTCACTTTTGCCTTCATTGCCACCTAGGAGCGCGGCTGGTTCTCCGGGCGCTCCCAGAAATCGGCGTCCTGCGCGGCGCTACGGGTCTCCTGGGCAGCCGCGGATTCAATCTCGTGCTGTTGCTTCGGTTGTTCGTCAGCTTCGTCTTTGTGCATCTCCTTGACTTCGGATTTAAAGATGCGGGCGGAGCGACCCATGGAGCGTGCGAGATCCGGCAGCTTGTTTGCGCCAAACAAAAGCAGGATTACGAAAAGGATAAGGAGTAGTTCTGCTCCACTCGGCAAAGTCATTGCGTTCCTTTCAACAACAGACGTGTAAGGGCTCTTAGTCTAACGCTTTGAGCGCAGAATTCACGCGCGCCTCGAGTTCGTCGGCGAGATCCACAGGCTCTTGGATACGTACGCGGTCGGCTTGACCTAGGCAGAACCGGATCAGCCAGTCGCCACTGCCGTAGTGCATCGTGGCCGGAATCCACCCCGTTTTGGAGTCAATTACGTCACCTTCGATATCGATGTCCCAGTAGTCCGCCAGCCACGTCGCGTCCGGATGAATCAACAACCGAGCCTTCGCCTGCTGGGCCATCCCGAAAGGATCGGCGCTGTCGAAGTCGGTGTCCGTGGCGGTGGACGGCTCGTCGAGAAGTACCGCTTCCCGGATGCGATCCAGCCTAAACGTCTTTATATCCCCGGCATCTGCGGCGCGGAGGTAGGTGTTGCCGTCCTCGTGGAAGAGGCTCGCCGGTTCGATTATTCGCTTACTCGTTGTGTCTGAGGTTGCCGAGTAATACGTCACCTCAAGTTGCTTCTTTGCAGAGAGCGCGTCGGCGACCGTGGACGCAACACTCGATGTCGTGGGGTGCTCCGCATCGCCAATGCCGCTGGAGGTTGTCGCGGTACGGATCTTGTCGGCTGCGGAGCGGACCGCGCGGGCATCGACAAGCCCAGGCATTGTCTCTAACGAGTCGAGCAGCACCAGCAGCGCACTTGCTTCGACTGGGGTGAGGCGAAGCGGCTTGGTCAAGCCTTGATCGTCGATGATCCGCACACCCTTCCAGGAATGCTCCAGCTCGATCATCTCCCCCGGACCAGTGCCAACGCCCGACATGTACAGCAAGTCCAGATCATCGCGCACCTGCTGCGGATCTGCGCCGAGGTCGCGCGCAATCTCCATCACCGTCAGGTCCGCGTGGTTGGATGCGTAAGCAACGAGGTTGAGCAAACGCACCACGCGCTCTTGACGCTGCAGATCAGTGCTCATGAGGCTCCTTTCCCTTCGCAGAGCGCAGAAGCTTGACGACGTCCTCCCGTACCCCAGCTGGCTCCACCGCAATAACGTTGCCCGCGATGCTGGCAATCGCGCGAACGATCCAATCGCGGTCGACTGAGGTGAGCGTGATGGTGTCGTCGATACGCTTGCCCCGCATTGCGAGTTCTTCACCGGCTCCATTGGCAACGGTGACGGTGGCATCAACCAGGTCGCCTCGCAACGATGCCTCCACAATGCTTTGGAGCTCGCGTTCTTGCTCGTGGAACTGCTCCGATGTGTTGACACGTTTGACCTGGGAGATCTTCTTCACGCGGAAGACGCGCTCGGCACCGCGGTCGATGTCGTAGCCGACGAAGTAGGCACGGTTGTTCAGCGACACCACACCCCACGGGTCCACTACGCGACGCTCAGGATCCTTGCCTGGTGCGCGGACGAAGTCGAAGGACATGCGCTGCTTGTTGCGCACACACGCAACGATGGCGCGCAACGTCTCTGGGCGGAGTTGGAAGATGTCGTTGGACACCGACACCAACGTCGGAGCGTCCAGGTTCCGCGTCGCACCGGATGCGGCGAGCTTTGTCCATCCCGAGCGCGCGAAACTGCCGAGCGAGCCCGGCTGGGAGAGGTCTACGGCCAAACCGACGACGGATGCTTCCTCGGCGGTGAGATCCACCGGGGGAAGCTCGTAGAGGTCTTTATCTACCCAAACTTCCCCGTCCACAAAGTGGGCGGGAACCCAGAGTCGGCGCAGTTCTGCGACGTCACGGCGGATGAGATGACCTGCAGCGTCACGGCTGCGACCTCCGTAACCGTCGACGTGGCGCTGCACCCACGCGACGTCCCGCTTTTCAGGTGAGTTGAGCAGTGCAAAGGTGAGGCCGACCTGGCGGATGATCATGTCGGAATCGTCGGCCATGCGCTACTCCCCTTCCCCCGCGTGAGCGTTGACGTAGTCGATGAGGTCATCTGCCTCGGCGCTGGTGTTGGCGAATGGGTCGAGCAACTCAATCGTGCGCGGCTCCGGACGGTTGACCTTCAGGTGCACCCAATCGACGTTGTGTGGCGTATCTGCTTCACGTACTGCCGCGAGGAACCTCCCGCGGATGGCGGCACGTGTGGTTTCAGGCGGGTTCACCACAGCCTGTGCGATCTGGTCGTCGGTAATCCAGCGCTTGGCAAGACCTTTGCGCTCCAGCAGGTAGAACAGTCCGCGCTTGCGGTTGATGTCGTGGTAGGTCAGGTCGATCTGGGCGAGTTTTGGGTGGTCCCAGCCGCAACCGAGTTTGGCACGGAACTGCTCGAGCAGTTTGCGCTTGATCACCCAGTCGATCTCTGTATCTACCTGGGAGAAATCCTGCGTCGCAATCGCATCGAGGGTACGCTCCCACAGGTCCACGACTCGGGCCATCTCCTCGTTCGGCGTGCCCTCGTCTGGACGTTGCGCTAGCCAGCGCTTCGCCGCCTCAAGCGTTGTGCGCTGCACCTCCAGGGCGGTCACGGTGCCACCAGCAGCAAGGTCGAGCGGAGTCGCCCCTGTCGGGTCGGCTGCAATATCGCGGATATGCGCAATCGGGTCTGTGACCTCCATGTCGGGCAGGTCGAAGCCCGCCTCGAGCATCTCAATGACCAGCAGCATCGAGCCCACCTTCAGCGCAAAGGTCGGCTCGGACATGTTGGAATCTCCCACGATGACGTGCATGCGACGGAACCGGTGCGAATCCCCATGCGGTTCGTCGCGGGTGTTGATGATCGGACGGGTGCGCGTCGTTGCAGAGGACACACCCTCCCACACCTGGTCGGCGCGCTGCGAGATGACGAATGTGTCGCCTGCGATCTTGCCGGCGCCGCAGATGAGCTGGCGTGTGATCAGAAACGGCAGCAGTTGCTGACCGAAGGACTTCAGCGCGAGTTCGCGGCTGACCAGGTAGTTCTCGTGTGCACCATAGGAGTTGCCACGGGAGTCCACGTTGTTCTTAAACAAATAGGTCGACCCGCCGAGGCCGTCTGCCGCAAGGGCCTTGTCAGCCGTTTCTGCAAGATCCGCATAGATCCACTCGCCCGCCTTATCGTGCGCGAGGAGCTGGGACAACGAGTCGCACTCCGCCGTCGCGTATTCCGGGTGCGATCCGACATCCAGGTAGAGACGCGCAGCGTTGTCCACATACACGTTGGAACTGCGGTGCTGCGCTACTACCGGGCGGAAGAGATACCTGGCGATCTCTTCCGGGGTGAGCACTTGGCGAGCACCGTCGTAGGCAGCCACGCCGAATTCTGTTTCGACGCCCATGATGCGCCGCGGGTACCCAGCCACCATTGCGTTTACTGACCACCCTTTTGCACGAAGGACTTCACAAACTCCTCCGCGTTGGTGTCCAGCAGCGCGTCGATCTCGTCCAGCAGATCATCCGTACCGGTCGTGTTGATCTGAGCTTGCCCGGCGCCTTGCGATGCGTCGAAGTTGTCACCGTTATCTTCACCGCCGCCACCTGCGGCATGCATCTGTTGCGTAGCCATGGGTATCAGCCTACCTTTACCTATTCGTTTTCAAGCCCAGTCCGGCCAGCAAGTCGGACACCGTGTTGGATTGGGCGATGAGTTCTTCGGTGTCCGCCGCGGTGTGCTCCCCAAGCAGGTCGAGCGGGACCCGGTAGAGCTGCTCGTCGACAGAAAACAGCATGGACTGCCAGCTAGAGGCGACCAGGTTTTCGCCGAACTTTTGGCCGGCAGTGCCGCGGAAGTACGCTCGCGTGTCGCGTGGCGGTTCTGCGGCGGCGCGTTTGATCGTTTCCGCATCAACCATCGTGTGCATCGCACCCTTGCGGACAAGCGCGTGATACAGCGAATGCGACGGGTCAATGTCCGAGTACTGCAGGTCAATCGCCTGCAGCTTCGCCATCGTCACGCCGCGCTGCTCGAAACGCTGGATCAGCGACCACTTTGCGGTCCAGTCCAGCCGGTCAGCCGTCGATAGCGGATCGCGCTCCAAGTCATCGAGAATCTCGCCCCACATTTCGAGCACTTGCTTATCGACGACCCCAAGCCCCTCAAGGCCTGCACACCGCTCACGGTAGATCCGCAAGATGGAGATTGCGGTGCGCGTGGTGTCGTCGACAAGCGAAAGCTCATGGTTCAGCGTCGGGTCGTGGCTGACCGCATGGATCTCCGCAACCGGGTCCTTCAGACGCAGGTCTGAGAAGTCCACGTCCTGCTCAATGGCGTCGAGCACCAACTTCGTCATGCCGAGCTTGAGGAAGTTGGAGAACTGGCTCATGTTCGCATCGCCCACGATGACGTGGAGGCGACGGAAGTCCTCCTCCGGTGCGTGTGGCTCGTCACGCGTATTCACAATGCCACGGTTGAGTGTGGTCTCGAGCGAGACTTCCTGCTCGAAGTAGTCTGCGCGCTGCGAGATCTGGAAACCGGGCTTCTCCGACGCTTGGCCGATGCCGACGCGCCCGGCGCCGATGATCACCTGGCGAGTGACGAAGAACGGAATCAACGCCTGCGTGAGCCGCTCAAAATTGGTGTGGCGGGAGTACAGGTAGTTTTCGTGGCTGCCGTAGGAGCGACCCTTGCCGTCGACGTTGTTCTTGTAGAACTTCAGCGGCGGGCACGGATCGTGATTAGCCAGGACGGAGACCTGCTCTTCCCACAGGTGGCGGATGTCAGCGGCGGCGTCATTAAGAATGTGATCGCCGGCTGCGTCATAAATCATGGTGTCCAAAGCGTTCGAGCATTCTGGGCTTGAGTACTCGGGGTGGCCGTGGTCAACGTAATAACGCGCACCATTAGCGACGACAACGTTCGCCACCCCGATCGCATTCGCGTCCACCACCGGCACACTGCGGTAGCGCTGCAGATCGAACCCACGGGCGTCCTTCAGCGGGGCTTCTTCCGCATAGTCCCATCGCGTACGCGCTTTTGTGCGCAACGCCGCGTACGCCACCACCGCGTGAGTGGAGGTAACTAGCGGGCTGATCAGCGGATTATCGGGGCAAGTGATGCCGTATTCGGTCTCGGTACCCATGTAGCGCAATTGGTTATTACTCATCACTTCAACAGACTACAGGCCGGGGGCAAATTGTGAGTATTCTCACTATTGTCGCAGAATAGTAACCCATGCTATATTTTTTACACCAGTAATTTTCTGATGGAGGTGCTTCACCTCCGAACTTTTTAGGAGTAACGAACATGCAAGCTTCAAGGCGCCACATCTTCGCCATACTGACAGCAACCGCAATTGGTATGTCATTCCTCTCGCCCATATCAGACGCATCGCCAAGCAGTGGCGTCTCCTTGGAACCTTCTCAGTGGTCCGATTCGCCCACCACATCGATGTCTGATGATGTCTCAGAGATTGTTCCGTACGATTTCCGCGAAAGTGGAGCGCCGGGAACCTGCCGTTTGGTTGTCTGGGATGTCGGTTGGGACAAGTCCACAAATTGGCTGGGCATCCAAGGCGGTCGGGAAAACTGCGCGAACAATGCTGAATTTTTCTTAGAGCTGCGCAAGGATATTCCTCGGGCACCGGACCCACTCATTGGTTCTGTCAGGGGCGTAAACAATCAAATAGTTCGAGCTTTTGGGGCATGCAAGGGACCTGGAAGCTACTACGGCCGGGTGGCCAGCAGCACAGGAAACTCGTTGCGTGGAGATAACTCCGGGGCCTGCCGATAAATAGGAAGGAAGCTCCTTGATCCGCACCAATTCCTTAAGCAAGACTTTCAAGTCACGCACTGGCACTACGGAAGCAGTCAAAGACGTGTCTGTAACGTTCCCGCCGGGTCTCTCGGTCCTGATAGGCGGCAACGGCAGTGGAAAGTCTACGTTGATACGTCTCCTGTGCACCATAGAAAAGCCGACACGAGGTGGATTTTCGGTCGATGGAACGGAGATCGCAGGAAGAGCGTTAGTTAACTATCGGCGTCGTATTGGCTATGTACCCCAAGATGTACGTTTCGCCTCGACTATGACATGCCGTGACGCCCTTGCATACGCAGGCTGGGTTGCAGGGCTTGATAGACGCGCCTATTTGCGACGAATCCCGGAAGTATTGGAGATGATCGAGCTCCCAGAGATTGAGAATTCCCGAGTCAGCAACCTGTCTGGAGGACAAACTCGGCGCGTTGGAATTGCAGCTTCCCTGATCCATTCGCCCGATATTCTATTTTTGGATGAACCTACCGCAGGTCTTGACCCGCAGGCGAGGATTGAGGTGCGACATCTCCTAAATCGTCTCAAAGATAGCGCAACAATCATTCTCTCCACGCATCTGCAGGATGATCTCGAGCATGTGGCTGACAACGTGGTTGCGCTCCACAACGGTCGCATCGCGTACGAGGGAGAATGGAATCGGTTAAAAGCTGTTTCGGCAGACAATTTTTCCTCGGTGTCAACCGATCCCCTAGAACGCGCCCTCGCTTACGTGGCATCGAAACATTAATTCAGGACTTCAGCTTATGATCACTAGAAAATTTGGCTCACCAGTGCTCATGGTGCTCGGTGTCCTTCAGGTGGTATTCGGTGTTGGGGTTTCCTTTTGGGTGACCTCTAAACAAATGCAATTTGCGTATCCGCGAACTGCGGATATCGCTGAGGCATTTCGAGATGCAACTGCTTTATCCTGCTTTGGACTAGCAGTCATCGTCTCCTACAACGTGGCAGCGTTAGCTTCTCCTCGCGTGGGAACTGCCAACTCACTTGGCCGGTACCCGCTAAAACTGCAGGTTCTATTCTTGACCCTCGCCCCAGCATTAATTACAGCCGCGTCAATATCACTTGGGGCTATTCCTGCTTTTACCGATGCTATCGCTAAAAGTGCAGATGGATCCGTCTGGATTCTGCTGGTAGTCGCTGTCAGCACTGTTTTTCTCTCCACGGTTGCTGCGCTGTCCGCTTTCGTTGCGCTTGCCTTTCGCAAGTTTCATCCCGCTGTCTCGCCATTGATTGCAGTTATTGTCACCTACTTTGTTGTCGCGTTCGGTGCTAACAGTGCCAAAACTTGGGCAGTCGCTCCAATTGTTTTGCAGGCGGTTGATCCGACTGATCTCACTGAGCCTCGAAACCTGGTAGTTGCCTTGGGTGTAAGCGTTTGCCTCGCACTGGTAGCTGGTGGACTTCTTTTGTTGGCTGCTGGTGCTTCGAAAAACATTAGTCTTAGCGGAGTAATTGCTATTACGGCGATTGTCGGTGTTGCAGGTCTGTTGCAGGCAGCTGCAGGTCCCGTCGCGATCGTCGATCGAGACTCTTGCGCATTCTCGTCGGGCGGGTCAGAGATATGTGTGGATTCGGCCGATGAGCCCGGGCTTGAGCAAATGACTCGTGATATCTCCGCCCTCGAAGAATATTTACCGGACGGCGTAAGACCGAGGAAACTCGCCAGCAATTCGGCTTACCGGATCAAGTCCGGGGACCACGGTTACCAAAACTTTACGACCGCCGGCGAGGATCGGCGCCTAGACATCAGTGGGCTTCTTCTCGATGAGCTAGGAATCGGGTCATGTACAGATCCGACGTCCGAAGGAGCCTTTGTGATCGACCGAGTTGGGGTCTATATCACTAAGCGCACTGGTGTTTATTCCAAGAGCGTTGAGAAAAATGGTGCTTTCTACAAAAGCATTTCCGAGAGCGGTGAGACGGATCCAGCACCGGAGGACGTGCTATCTTCCCTTGACCACAGCGTGGTTGACAAAAACATAGCGAAGAACTGGAGAGCAATTGTGTCTTGTCAAGCTACATGGGAAATGTTGACGGAGGAGTCCTAGGTCAACCATTGACCATCGTTTAGTTACTCAGAGGTAGCCCGATGCCGATCCGTAGTATTCTCTTGTCCACCCCGTGGCACATCATTTGCCTTTTGGGGGCATTTTGCGGAGTAATGATTCGTTTAGTTCGTGGGATAACGTTTGAGGTCGGAGGTAGTCCCACTGAGACCTTTGGCATTACAGCTGTTGAGCTAGTTTCGCTTCTTTTCGCTTTGACCACGGTTGTGCTTGTAACACCTTCGATGCCTCACATTGATCTGCGGAGACGACGGGCTCAGTGGTTATCAGTATTTAGACAAACCTTTGGTGCGATGGTCGTCGTGATTGTCGCCTATTTCGCCTCGATCCAGAGCAATGTTGCTTATCATCTTGAGCCGGGGACCGATCCCGCCGTCAGTCCAGAGAGCGAACTGATTATCAACAACAGTGTGTTGATATTTGCGGCAGGTGCAATACTGATCACGCAGTGGGGAAAATCACTGGGGACACTCGCCACCATTATCCTGTGGGCGCTTTGTAATACGCCTTTGGTTTTCTTTACCAACTTCACCCCATGGCCTTTTGCGGTACTTCTAGATGCTGGACCGTGGTTCTCTCCGGAGCACCTATGCACTACAGGGCTAGTACTGATTGCGAGTTTTCTGGTGCAGTTCCGCACTGCCGGTGCTAGTGCTTTCGCAATTCGAAGAGACACATAGATTCGACCGCCCAATTCGAGTGGTTATGAGGAAATAGTCTTCGCCCCCAAGTATCACGCATGACCTGGGGGCGATGTGTTTGACAGGTTCGAGTCGCAGAGAACTTAGGGTCGTACAACTATGGCCATTCTCAACCGGTTAGTCGATGCACGAATAAATGCGTCACCAGCCGCGCTCAGCCAGGCGGTGCGGTGCCGGGAGGTCGGAGACGTTGATGCCCACCATCGCCTCGCCCAGGCCACGGGACACCTCGGTGACTACCGCGATGTCGTTCCAGTTCTGCGTCGCCTTCACCACAGCCTTTGCGCGGGCCTCAGGGTTGCCGGACTTGAAGATGCCGGAGCCGACAAACACACCGTCCGCGCCGAGTTCCATCATGAAGGCCGCATCAGCCGGGGTGGACACGCCACCAGCGACAAGCAATGGCACTGGCAGCTTGCCGTTCTCGGCAACCCACGCTACAAGGTCGTACGGAGCCTGCAGCTCCTTGGCGGCCACGTAGAGCTCGTCGCGGTTGTTCTCCCAAATAGCCTGGAGGCCAGCGATCTCGCTGGTGATCTTGCGGATGTGCTTGGTGGCCTCGGACACGTCGCCGGTGCCGGCCTCGCCCTTGGAGCGGATCATGGATGCACCTTCGTTGATGCGGCGCAGTGCCTCGCCGAGGTTGGTCGCGCCACAGACGAACGGCACGGAAAAGCCACGCTTGTCAATGTGGTTGACGTAGTCCGCCGGGCTGAGCACCTCGGACTCGTCGATATAGTCCACGCCCAGGTGCTCGAGGATCTTCGCCTCCACCGTGTGGCCGATGCGGGCCTTGGCCATGACCGGGATATCGACGGTGTTGATGATGCCTTCGATCAGATCCGGATCCGACATGCGGGCCACGCCGCCCTGGGCGCGGATATCCGCGGGGACGCGCTCGAGGGCCATCACAGCGACCGCGCCGGCGTCTTCGGCGATCTTCGCCTGTTCTGGGGTGACGACGTCCATAATCACGCCGCCGAGGAACTTCTGGTTCAACTGTTCTACATCAGACATACCGCTTAGTCTGCACCTCCAACTGGTAGATTCCAAGAGCCAGTTATATTTAGATTCTTTGGACCAGTTGATGCTTCTCGACGTCTCACGCGACTATCCCACGCCCATTCCTGCTCAAATCGCGGCAGGGATCCGCGACGCTGTTGCCACCGGCGCGCTTTCGCCTAACGACGCAATCCCGTCCACCCGTGTTCTCGCCGAGCAACTTGGGGTATCGCGAGGCAGTGTGGTCACTGCATACGACCAGCTCGAGGGTGAGGGCTACCTGCTGACCAGCCAGGGAGCGCCCACGCGGATCCACCCAGACCTCACCGTCGCCGCACGGATGCCTGAACGCACCACCGACGCGCCGCCCCGCATGACACCGAAGGCCCAGATCTCCCTGAAGCCTTCTCCCGGCAACGCCGGCACCATCCGCCCCGTCACTTGGCGCAAAGCGTGGCGCGAGGCCGCCGCAGAACCCGATAACTCCATGGATAAGTCCGGGGAACCAGAGCTACGCCACGCGGTGGCTGAACACCTCCGTCTTGCACGCAGCATGCACGTTTCTCCGGATCAGATCGTGGTCACCGGCGGCTCACGCGAAGGGCTGATGTGCATCCTCTACGCGCTAGGTGCCGCACTGCGCGTCGGCGTGGAGGACCCCGGACACCCAGGCCTGAGGCGAGTGATCCCGCTCGGCGGCCACGAGGTCGTGGAATGCTCAACCGACCACGAGGGCATTGTGGTCAGCGAACTCCCTGACACTCTGGACGCTCTGCTGGTAACCCCCTCCCACCTCTACCCGTTCGGCGGCGCCATGCCCGCCGCCCGCCGCGTAGAGCTCCTGGAATGGGCGGCTCGCACCGAAACCGTGGTGATCGAAGACGACTTCAATACCGAACTGCGCTACCGCATCTCCCCACAGCCTGCGCTGTCCTCGCTGGCCACACGCGCGGACGTGCTCACCCTCGGCACGTTTTCCACGCTGCTCTCCCGGGAACTCGCGGCCGGCTACGTCGTCGCCTCACCAGCAACCGCAGAAGTGCTGCGCGAGGTACGCAGCGTCCTCGGCATGCCAGTTTCTTCGGTCACCCAGCGTGCCATCGCATACTTGCTTAACGACGGCGTCGCTCGCCGCTCATCTCGCGCCGTGCATCGTGGGCTGGCACAGCGACGCAAAGTACTCAACGAGCGACTGGTTCCGTTAATCAACGGTGCCGAACTCGCGCCCGGCGATGGCGCAGACCTCACGGTGCGTTTTGACACACGAAACGAACGGGATGAGTTTGAACAACGCCTGCTCGAGGCAGGTATCGAGTCTGGTCACGAATCTGCACTGTGGACCAACAGCGGCGACGGGCTGGTGTTGAGCTTTGCCCACTTGAGTGCAACTGACTTCGACCTCGCCGTTGAGATCGTCACACGGATTGTGTGATCTCATTGACACGCCCGTTCAATAATGAATAGAGTTGTACAGGAAGTTGTACTTATCGGGGTTATTGGAGGCAAATGATGAAAGTCATGTCTTACTCGGAATCTCGTGCAAACTATGCGGAGGTTCTGAACACAGTTGTTGACGATTGCGAGGAGGTCGTCATCACCCGTTCCGGCCACGATCCGGTTGTCATTGTCTCGCTGGCGGAATACGAATCGATGAAGGAGACCTCTTATTTGCTTCAATCCCCAGCGAATGCTCGCGTACTCAAGGAGCGAATCGAACGCTTGGAAAAAGGAACGTCGGTTCAGAATGAGCTCATCGAGGAAGATAGATGATTCTGTCTTGGGACGAAGATGCCTGGGCCGAGTATGTCGAATGGCAAACCACGGACAAGCGTGTGCTCAAACGCATCAACATGCTCATCCGCGATATTCAACGCAACGGCAATCAAGGCATCGGCAAGCCTGAACCGCTCAAACATGAGCTCAGTGGCTATTGGTCCCGGAGGATTACCAGCGAGCACCGACTCGTGTACAAAATGACCGAAACCGAGATCCGAATTGCGGCTTGTCGCTACCACTACGGGGAATAGACTCCTCTACTACCCGATGACCTCGGCGGCGACGACTCGCTTGCCGTGACGGCCAGTAATACGCGCCCACTCGTCTGGGTTCGCGGTGTTCGGCATGTCTTCACTTTCGTCTTGCTCGTCGCGTACTGCTTCGCGCAGGTGATCAGCGGTGACACCCGCGGTAGATACACCTGAGAGGTGGTCCTTGATCGCAAGCTTCTTCGCGCGATCCACCACGTTGGCAATCAAAGCGCCAGAGACGAAGTCGGAGTAGTGCAGTACCTCGGCGGTGCCGTCGACAAGTTCGAGTCGCACGAAGGGGCGCGGGGCGAACAGAGCGGCAGCGGCTGCGTCGATAAGTTCTTTGCGAGGAGCCGCGAGTGGGATCTCGTCAGTGAGGTAGCGCGCGAGGATGTCCTTCGACTCCTCCTTGTTCGGTCGCGACACGCGGACCTTGATGTCGAGGCGACCCGGGCGCAGGATTGCGGGGTCGATGAGTTCCTCGCGGTTGGTCGCGCCGATGACGATGACGTTCGCGATGTCCTCCACGCCGTCGATCTCAGTCAGCAACTGCGGCACCACGGTGGTTTCCATATCTGAGGAGACACCGGAACCGCGGGTGCGGAAGATCGATTCCATCTCGTCGAAGAAGACGATGACGGGGTTGCCCTCGGAGGCGAGTTCGCGGGCGCGCTCGAAGATCAGGCGGATGCGCCGCTCGGTTTCGCCGACGAACTTGTTCAGCAGCTCGGGGCCTTTGACGTTGATGAAGTGCGCCTGTCCTCCGTCGCCAATGCGCTGCGACAACGAGTTCGCCACCGCCTTTGCAATGAGCGTCTTACCGCAACCCGGAGGACCATAGAGCAGCAGGCCCTTCGGCGGGGTGAGGTCGTACGCGGCGTAGAGCTCGGGGTGTGAAAACGGCAGCTCGACGGAGTCTTGGATCGTCTCAATCTGAGACGACAGCCCGCCGATGTCTTCATAGGTCACATCCGGGATCTCTTCGAGCGAGAGTTGGTTGACTTCGGTCTTCTCAATGCGCTCAAACGCGTAACCGGCGGACGAATTCACCAGCACCGTATCGCCTGCACGCGTGGTCTTGAGTAGCGGTTCGGCGAGCATGACCAGCGACTCCGCGCCTTGCTGGTCGGCGACCACGGCGCGATCTGTGCCGATGCGTTCCACCATCGTGGCAATCTGGCCTGTTGGGGTAAACCCGCAGGCTTCCACCACAACGGTCCCCTCACCGAGGCGCACAAGCGTGCCTGGTACAAGGGCTTGCGGCTCGACCAAGGGCGAGATTTTCAGACGCATCCGCCGACCGGACGTGTGCACCTCCGCTTCCCCATCGCGAGTACCCGGGGCAAGGTAGATGCCGTAGGTAGACGCGGGTTCGCCGAGTTCCTCGACCTTGACGTAGAGGTCATTGAGCTTGTCGCGGCTGGACTTCAGCAACTCCGCAAGCCGCTTGTTGCGCGCCCCCAAATCCTGGTTCTCGCGCTTGAGGTTGCGCAATTCGGGCCCGAAAGCATCGTCTTCAATGTGTCCAACCATGGATCCGAGCCTACCTATCGCCGATAGGACGCAAGTGCTTATCGACGAGCCTTACGCTGCGGACGCGGCGGCGTCACACCATCAGCGAGCCTGCGGGTCCAGACAAGAAACGCCGTGTGTGCGTTCATGCGGTGTTCAGGGCGCGTGGCCAGGCCGTCGACCTTCCACTCGCGCAGCAGGGTCTCCCAGGCGCGCGGCTCAGTGAAGCACTTCGCCTCGCGGATAGCCTCCATAATGTTCATCAGCTGTGGCACGGTGGCCACGTACGTCATGAACACACCACCTGGGATGAGCACGTTCTTCACGGTGTCGATGAAGTGCCACGGCTCGACCATGTCCAAGATGACGCGGTCCACCTGGCCGTCGAGGTCTTCCGGGGTGACCTCGCCGAAGTCGCCGAGGCGAGGCGTCCACCATTCTGGTTCGCCGCCGAAGTATTCAGCGACGTTGTCTTTGGCGAACGCCAGGTGGTCGTCGCGAATCTCGTAGGAGTACACGTGCCCCTCGGGTCCGACCGCGCGCAGCAGCGACATGGTCAACGCGCCGGAGCCGGCACCCGCCTCCAGCACTCGTGCGCCCATGAAGATATCGCCCTCAACGAGGATCTGGGCCGCATCCTTCGGGTAGATCACCGCAGCGCCGCGCGGCATAGACAGGACGTGATCCACCAGGAGGTGGCGGAAGCAGAGGTAGTCCGAGCCCAGCGTGGACTTGACCACCGTGCCCTCGTCGGCACCGATGATGTCATCGTGACTGACGATGCCCTTGTGGGAGTGGAACTGGCCACCCTCCTTGAGCTCGATGGTGAAGTGGCGGCGCTTCGCGTCAGTGAGCTGCACCTTGTCGCCTGGCTGGAACGGTCCCGAATACATGCCGGTAAGTATGCCCTACTGTGCGCCGGTGTAAAAAGCCGACAGTGCGCGCACGAAGTAATCCATGTCGTCCACTCCGCACAGCTCGCGTGCGGAGTGCATGGACAACAGTGGCACACCCACATCGACCGTCGGAAGGCCTAGACGTGTCGAGGAAATCGGGCCAATCGTTGACCCGCACGGCACCGCGTTATTGCCCACGAAGGTCTGGTGCGGAACCCCGGCTGCGCGGCACGCCAGGATCCACTCGGCCTCCGTGGCGGCATTGGACGCGTAGCGCTGGTTGGCGTTGATCTTCAGCACCGGGCCCTTGTTGATCAGCGGGTGATGCGTCGGATCGTGCTTGCCCGGGTAGTTCGGGTGCACCGCGTGCGCCGCGTCGGCGGAAACCTGGATGGAGTTCGCAATAATTTCAGACGGATCGCCGAATGCCGCCGCCACCTTGGTCAGGACGCGCTCCAGCATCGGGCCACCGGCTCCGGCGGTGGATGCAGAGCCCACCTCCTCGTGGTTAAACGCCGCAAGCACCAGAATGTCCTGGGCATTTTCCTTGGCTGCGAGCATTGCCTCGAGCGATGCCCACACACTGGTCAGGTTATCCAGGCGGCCAGCGGCCAGAAGATCACCGATGACCTCGCCCCGCTGTGCGTCCGCGGTGATAAGTTCGTGCGCCACGATGTCGTCTGCAGCAAGGCCCGCCGACTCCGCTGCTAGCTCGAGCAGCGGACGGTCCACCCCCAGGATCGGCTGGGTGTGGACCTGGCGGTCGATCTCTGGCATGTCACCCCGGTAGAGGTGGATAGCCAGGTTGGGAACGCGCGCAACCGCACCCGTGTTCACGAGGTGTTCCTTACGGTCGGTGGTCACCACTCGACCGGCGAAGGTGAGGTCGCGATCGAACCAGCTCGCCAGGATCGGCCCGCCGTAGACCTCGACGGCAACCTGGCGGAACCCTTCGCGCACGACATCCGGATCGGGCTTGGCCATCAAGCCAGGCGAGTCCGTGTGCGAGCCGACCACACGGAACCGCGGGTTGGGGTTTTCCGGGACCCACCACGCAATCACGGCGCCATCGCTGATGATGAGGTGGCCGCCGGGGCGGGTGGCGTCGTCGTCAAGCAATGCCCGGCGAGTAAACCCTGCTGCCTCGAGGCTTGTGGCGACGTTTTCCGCTGCGTGATAGGCGGATGGACTCTGGCTGATGAAATCGATGAACGGCTGTGTCATACCCCCACTCTAAGATGTTGGGCACCATGACTCCCAGCAATACGCCACGACCACTCGCCCTGTCCCCCTCCCGCGCGTCCGATTACAAGCGCTGCCCGCTGCAATACAGGTTCCGCGCGATCGACCGCCTGCCGGAACCATACACGGAAGCGCAGGTGAAAGGCACGCTCGTACACGCCGTGCTGGAAGAGATGTTCACGTGGCCCCGAGAGGAGCGCACCTACCCCGCCGCCGTGAAGCGGCTCAAGCCGACGTGGGAGCAAATGCGTATCGACGACCCCACCTGCGCCGAACCCGTCGAAGACGACTACCAGCTGCTCGTGGATGCCCGCACGCTCCTGCGTGGCTACTTCACCATGGAAAACCCGCTCGGCTTCGACGCGCACGCACAAGAAATGCCGGTCGATTTCACACTGCCCAACGGGGTTCCTGTGCGCGGCTTCATCGACCGAGTGGACATTGCGCAGACCGGCGAGGTACGTGTTGTCGACTATAAGACCGGCAAGAAGCCACTACCCCGCTACTCCCAGGACGCGCAGTTCCAGATGCGCTTCTACGCGCTGGTCTATTGGCGCCTGTTCGGCGTCGTTCCGACCCAGCTGAAACTGATGTACCTCAAGGTGATGGACTCAATGATCCTCACCCCCTCGCGCGAGGAGCTGGAGTACTTCGAGCGCGACCTGGCGGAGTTGTGGTGGAAGATCGAGGCCGACGGCAAAGCTGGCTCGTTCCGCCCGCAGCAGTCGAAGCTTTGCGGGTGGTGCGCCTTCCAGTCGCTGTGTCCAGCGTTTGGTGGCACACCACCCGAGTATCCCGGTTGGCCCGGCTCCCGCGCAGAGGAAGAGCCGGCCCCAGAGAAGGACTAGAACAGTCCGCTGACTACGCCGTTCTCGTCGACGTCGATGTTGTTGGCAGCCGGCTTCTTCGGCAGGCCCGGCATAGTCATCACATCGCCCGTCAGCGCGAGGACGAAGCCGGCACCGGTGCGCGGGATGAGGTTGCGCACATGCAGGGTGTGGCCCTCAGGTGCGCCAAGCTCCGTCGGGTCGTCGGAGAAGGAGTACTGCGTCTTGGACACGCAGACCGGCAGGTTGTCAAAGCCGTTGTCCTTCAACGTCTTCAGGTCCTTCAGAGCTGCAGCGGAGTACTGCACCTCGCCTGCGCGGTAGATCTCCTTGGCGATGGTTTCGATGGACTTCTCCACGCCCTCAGCCGGGTCGTACAGCGGGTGCGATTCGCCCTCGGTGAGGTTCGCCAGCAGGGTTTCAGCGAGCTCGGTGGCGCCGGCGCCGCCTTCGGCCCACACGTTGGCGTCGGCAAGCGCGATGCCCTTGGACTCTGCCCAGTTACGCACGAAATCGAGCTCGGCGTCGGTATCGGTGACAAACCGGTTGAGTGCAACCACCGGGGTGACGCCGAACTTGCGCACGTTTTCCACGTGGCGCTCCAGGTTCACGATGCCCTCTGCCAGCGCATCGACGTTTTCAGCCTTAAGGTCTTCCTTCGCAATGCCAGCGTGGTGCTTGATCGAGCGGATCGTAGCGACGATCACCGCACCTGCGACATCCAGATCACCGTAGCGTGCCTTGATGTCGAAGAACTTCTCCGCACCCAGGTCAGAACCGAAGCCGGCCTCGGTGAGCACGATGTCGGCATAGTCGAGTGCCGTGCGGGTAGCGATGAGGGTGTTGCAGCCGTGTGCGATGTTGGCAAACGGTCCGCCGTGGATAAACGCCGGGGTGCCGCCGAGCGTCTGAACCAGGTTCGGGTTCACAGCGTCCTTGAGTAGAGCGGCCATCGCGCCCTGTGCTCCGATCTCGCCGGCAGTGACCGGTTTGCCGTCGTACGTCAGGCCAATAGTGATCGCTGCGAGGCGACGCTTCAGGTCCTCCAGGTCCGTGGCCAGGCCAAGGATCGCCATAATCTCGGACGCAGCCGTGATGGTGAAGCCGGTTTCTGCCGGAACACCCGAGGTCGGGCCGCCGAGGCCGGTAATGACGTTGCGCAGCACGCGGTCGTTCACGTCCACGCAACGCTGCCAGGTCACGCGACGCGGGTCGATGTTGAGCTCATTGCCCTGATGGATGTGGTTGTCGATCAGCGCAGCCAGGGTGTTGTTGGCGCTGGTGATGGCGTGGAAGTCGCCGGTGAAGTGCAGGTTGATCTGCTCCATCGGAACGACCTGGGAGTAGCCGCCACCTGCTGCACCACCCTTGACGCCCATGACCGGGCCGAGCGAAGGCTCGCGAAGCGCCACCATCGCCTTGTGGCCAAGCTTTGCCAATGCATCGGTCAGACCGATCAGCATGGTGGACTTGCCCTCGCCAGCCGGGGTTGGGGACACACCGGTCACCAGGACGAGCTTGCCCGGCTTGCCCTTCGGGGTTTTGTTGATGTCCACCTTAGCCATGTACTTGCCGTACGGGATGAGCGCATCCTCATCCACGCCGGCCCGGGCGGCAATGTCGGTGATGGGTTCGAGTTCGTGTGCTTGAGCGATTTCGACGTCAGTCAATGGTTGTGCAGTCATGCATCTCACACTACCGCCGCACCGATGAGGTATCCCAGGATTACGCTGACTAAAATGCAGACCACTCCGGGGACGAGGAATGGGTGGTCAAACACATACTTGCCAATGCGGGTCGAGCCCGTGTCGTCCATCTCTACTGCCGCGAGCAGCGTTGGGTACGTGGGCAGGACGAATAGTGCGGAGACCGCCGGGAATGCTGCAAGTGCCGTGAGTGGGCTGACCCCTATCGCCAATGCGGCGGGGATGAGCGCTTTCGCCGTAGCGGCTTGTGAATACAACAGTGATGCGGCGACAAAGAGCACGACCGCAAGCAGCCAGGGTTTTGAGGTCAGCACGTTACCGGCGATGTTTTGGATGTCGTCGATGTAGTAGTTGATATACGTCGTACCCAGCCACGCCACGCCGAGAACGCAGACACATGCGGACATGCCGGATCGAAAGACTTGGGTGTTCAGAATCTCCGCGGCAGCAGTGCGGGTGCTCATAATGATGACGACCGCGGCGCTGAGCATGATGGCCATAATTGCCTCGTTACGCGGCACTGTTGGCTCCGCAATCAGACCGATCTGATCCGAAATCAGCGTTGCGTAGACCATCACAATGACGATCGCTGCCAGAAAGATAGCGACCGAGCGCTTCGCTCCTGGTGCGGCAACGTAATCGTCATGAGCTTGATGCGTTGCGACGAGTCCAGCGGCCTTGCGTTTGCGGTACACGGGGTCGTCGTCAAGCTCACTGCCCATATGGTTGGCAACCCACGCCGTCGGGAAAATTGCGAGGAACGTCGCAGGAAGCATCACCGCAAGAATCTGGAGATACCCCACCCCAAGCGGTTCAAGCGCTGACGCCATGAACACAACTGCTGCAGAGATTGGTGAAGCGACGATCGCCATCTGTGAAGCGATCACGGCCGCTGACAAGGGGCGTGAAGGACGAACGTTTCCTTCCTTCGCCACCTCTGTGATGACCGGCATCGTGGAAAACGCCGTATGCCCAGTTCCAGCGAAGACGGTCATCAACCACGTCACCATCGGGGCGTAGACAGTGATGCGTTGAGGGTTCCTGCGTAAGAGTCGCTCCGCAAGATTAACGAGGTATTGCATGCCGCCCGCGAGCTGCATTGCAGAAATCGCTGCGATAACGCACATGATGATGCCGATGACATCGAACGGAATTGCATCTGCGGTGACCGTCATGCCTGTCGCACCGAGCAGCAACACCCCCAATCCCCCGGCGAAACCGATCGCGATCGAGCCAATGCGTGCACCCAACACGATTGCCCCGAAAAGAATGAGGGTGTGCAGGGCAACCAACATGGTGTGCGCTCCTTCATTACGGGTTAGTAAGAACTTCCGCCATTATCCCGTATTGATCACACCAAAAGGAAACGGGGCAGGTGTGAGATTGGCTACCACCCTGCCCCGGTTCACCGCTGACGCGGAAGGAAATGCGGTTTTAAAACCTAATTAGCGTCGTCCTCATCAACGTAGAGCTTGCCGCGGAATTCCGGGTGCATGAGGTTTTCCTTGCTCAGCAACCGCTTCAAATCCTCTTCCTCAATAAGGCCCTTCTCCAGCACCAGGTCATAGACGCTCTTACCGGTGGAAGCAGCCTCACGGCCAATGATGTCACCGTTGTGGTGACCAATCACCGGGTTGAGATAGGTGACGATGCCGATCGAGTTAGTCACGTAAGCCTCGCACACGTCCTTGTTCGCAGTGATGCCCACAACGCACTTCTCGCGCAGCGTACGTGCCGCATTGGCCAGCAGACGGATCGACTCAAACAAGGACTGAGCAATGACCGGCTCCATGACGTTGAGCTGGAGCTGACCTGCCTCAGCAGCCATGGAGACCGTCACGTCGTTGCCGAAGACCTTGAAGCACACCTGGTTAACAACCTCCGGGATAACCGGGTTGACCTTGGCCGGCATGATCGAGGAACCAGCCTGGCGCTCCGGAAGGTTGATCTCGTTCAGACCAGCGCGAGGACCGGACGACAGCAGGCGCAGGTCGTTACACATCTTGGAGAGCTTCATTGCCGCACGCTTGATAGCGCCGTGCATCATGACGTAGTCGCCGGTATCCGAAGTGGCTTCGATCAGATCCGGAGACGCCTGGATGTCCAGGCCGGTGACCTCGCGAAGTGCCGTGACAACCTGATCTTTGTAGCCGTTCGGAGTGTTAATTCCCGTACCGATTGCGGTTGCGCCAAGGTTGACTTCCAGCAACGAGGTTGCAGCGTTGCTGATGGTGCGCTGCTCTTCATTGAGGTTTGCGCCAAACGCAGTGAATTCCTGACCCAGCGTCATCGGAACCGCGTCCTGCAACTGAGTACGACCCATTTTGATGATGTCGGAAAACTCGTCGCCTTTCGCGCGCAGTGCCTTCTGCAGCTCGTCGAGCTCCTCAAGCAAGCCCTGCACCGCGTAGTACACACCGAGACGCAGACCAGTCGGGTACGCATCGTTGGTGGACTGGGACATATTCACATCATCGTTCGGATTGATGATGTCGTAGGAGCCCTTCTCAGCACCAACGTATTCCAGTGCGAGGTTAGCCACCACCTCGTTCGTGTTCATGTTTGCCGAGGTACCCGCGCCACCCTGGAATAGGTCGATCGGGAACTGATCCATGCAGCGTCCCTCATCCAGAATCTGGTCGCAGGCCCACGCAATTGCTTCGGCTTTCTCGCGCGGCAACACATGCAGGCGACGGTTCGCAATAGCGGTAGCTTTCTTGACTTGGGCCATGCCACGGATGAACTCCGGCAAATCGTTCAGGGTGCTGGCCGACAACTTGAAGTTGTCTACTGCTCGCTGCGTATGCACTCCGTAGTACACATCAGCGGGGACTTCAGCCTTGCCAAGCAGGTCTTCTTCAATACGAGTGCTCATGGCACACCACTATACGTAGCAAAGCGAAGCCTCTCGACGATTGTGCGCGTGACACCTACGCGCTGCAGGCTGCAGCAAACCAGCGGTACACGTCGTCGGCACTGGCCCCCACAAACAGGTGGGGATCAAACCGATACACACCGGCAGGTACATGATCCGCGAGCCCCAACACTGCACATCCCGCTGCAGCCGCAGCTGACATGCCACTGAACGAGTCCTCGACCACGAGACAGTCTTGCGGAGCGGCGCCGACGCGCCGGGCTGCTTCGAGGTACATGTCGGGGGCAGGTTTCGGGTGGATCACTTCGTCGCCAGTAATGGTGCCGGTGAAGAACGCACGCCCAATCGCATCAATGCACGGATCTGCCAGGACGCGTTCAGTATTCGTCGTCACGAACATGGGCATGTGGTCTTCCTTCAGCGACTGCAGCACTTCAAGAATCCCTGGGTTGCATTCGATACCTGCAGAAAACAGTTCAGCCATCCGACCGAACATCCAGTCTTTATAACGCTGTTCGTCGCCGTCAGTCAGTGTGTGCTCCGCCCACTGCGCCACAATGCGAAGCGTGTTCGGGAAACTCCCGCCAATGGTGCGCTCGCGAACCTCTGGGGTCAGTGGCCGACCAAGCAACTCCCCTAACTCGTAGGTCGCCTGTCCCCAGAGCGGCTCTGTGTCTATCAGCGTGCCGTCCATATCCCAGAAGACGGCCGCCGGACGCTGCCTACTCAAATTCCGGCAGCGCTTCTAGCGCCTCATCGGTCGCGCCCGCCGCGGTGCACACCCGAATCACGAGCGTCTCAATATCTGCCTTTTCTTCTGGCTCAAGCACCGCGTCCGCATGACGGACATTGAATGCCTCCAAGCGCTCGTAGAACGGTCCAACTAGCCCCACCAGTTGCTGGTCCTCTGGCTGGGAACCGAGTGCGTCGACCTCGTCGAGGTACTGCTCAAGCATTTTCCGCAACTCAGGCAACACGGACGGGTCGAATGGCTCGTCCCACAACTCCTTGTCTTCCTCAGAAAGGTAGGAGCCTGAGGCGAACATCGTCAGGTCATCGATAAACTCGTCGACCTCAGGCTGGAACTGGGCACGAATCGTGTGTGCTGCTGCGCTCATGACCACCATTGTGCTGGATGAGGCCTAGAGATGCACACCGAGTAGCCCCTCAAGTGCTGTCGCAATCACACCGTCGCAGTCGCCCCGTGCTTCATCGACCACACGAAGAGCTGTGGGCGTGTCAAGGTCGTCTGCCAGCGCAGCGCGCAACTTATCGACGACACCGAGCGCCTCGTCTTCAGACACCTCGTTCGCCAGGGCCTCACGCCACCGGTCGAGTCGCTCCTCAGCAGTGTGAAGAATCGCGTCGGAGAAATCACGGTCTTCCCGGTAGTGCTGGGAAAACACCGCCAGCCGGATCGCGGAAGCCTCGTGGCCTTGCTCGGTGAGCTTGTGAACAAAGACGAGGTTACCTAGTGACTTCGACATCTTCACACCATCAAGTGCGATCATGCCCGCGTGCACATAGTGGCCGGCCATCCGGTCCACGTGCAGCGCGGCCTCTGCGTGCGCGGCTGAGAACTCGTGGTGCGGAAACGCCAGGTCCGAACCGCCACCTTGGATCGCGAAACTTGCCCCTAAGCGGTTCGTCGCAATCGCGGAGCACTCCACGTGCCATCCCGGACGACCTGGGCCGAACGGCGAGTCCCAGGCTGGCTCGCCCTCACGGTGACCACGCCAGATCAGCGCGTCAAGCTTGTCGCGCTTGCCTTCACGCTCCGGGTCACCACCGCGCTCAGCGAAGTACTCCTCCATCGTTGCACGGTCAAGATTCGACTCGTAGCCAAACTGCTCGGTTGCATCGATCGAGGCATACACATCGCCCTTGTCGAGTATGTAGGCCACGCCTTCGTCGAGAAGCTTCTGCACCATCTCGATGACCTCATCGACAGACTCCATCGCGCCGATGTAATCGCGCGGCGGGATGACGGAGAGAATCTCCATGTCACTGCGGAACAGATCGATCTGGCTTGAGCCGAGTTCGCGCCAATCCACACCGTCACGCTCGGCGCGCTCGAACAGAGGGTCATCAACATCGGTGATGTTCTGTACATAGTGCACCTTGTGACCGTTAGCGATCAGCTGACGCTGCACAAGGTCGAATGTGAGATAGGTGGCAGCGTGTCCCAGGTGGGTCGAGTCGTATGGAGTGATACCGCAGACATACAACCCCACTTCGCCCTTCGCATCCGGCGTGGTATCCACAGGTTTCACCTGCTGATCAGCGGTGTCGTAGAGCTTCAGCGGCACCGAAGTGCCGGCAACGTTAGGAACAATTGGGTTCGGCCAAGCTTGCATGCGCCCAACCCTACACAGGCTGCATGACACCAGTGCCAAGCAGAATCATCACAATGACACCGAGTGGGATGCGGTAGGCAGCGAACCAGGCAAACGAGTGGTTAGAAACGAACTTCAGCAACCACGCAATGGAGATGTAACCGACGATAAAGCCAATTCCGGAGCCGACAAGCAGCTGCATTCCGGAGGCAGCCTGTCCCGCTTGCGGGTCAAACGCATCGGGCAAGGAGAACAGACCAGACGCGAGTACCGCGGGGATAGCCAGAAGGAAGCTAAACCGGGTAGCAACCTCGCGGTCGAGGTTGAGGAACAAACCACCCGAGATCGTTCCGCCGGAGCGCGACACACCAGGAATCAGCGCTAGGCACTGCCACAGGCCCATGAGAACGGCGTCCTTCATAGTCAGCTCCTCAAACCCACGAGACTTCTTGCCGCGGCGTTCCGCAAGAATGAACACCAGAGAGAACAAAATGAGCACGGTCGCGGTGATCCACAAGTTGCGGAAGTTTTCGCGAATCAGGTCCTTCAGCAACACACCTGCCAACCCGACTGGGATCGTGCCGGCGATGACCATCCAGCCCATGCGGTAATCAAACCCTCGCTTGGCCTTGTCGAACAGTCCAGCGAACCACGCGGTGAAAATCCGCCAAATGTCCTTGGCAAAGTACACAAGTACGGCAAGCTCGGTACCGAGCTGGATCACAGCGGTAAAACTTGCGCCAGCGTCCTCCCCCCAAAACAACTCTGAGACGATACGGAGGTGACCCGACGAGGACACCGGGAGAAACTCCGTCAAGCCCTGCACGATGGAGAGGACGATCACCTGTAGCCACGACATCATGGCTGCACACCCTACTCCGCACCGCGCTTGATCACTGAACGCAGCAGGCTGATTGCTAGGCTTACGTGCGTGATTGTTCGACGTACTGCTTCCCGTTTTACTGCCGCACTCTGCCTTAGCGCGGTGTTACCGCTCGCGCTGGCAGCATGCAGCGCCTCCCCGAACGCAAAAATCGAGGAGGCGGGTGGCGACGCCGCAGCCAACATGGGCAGCGCCGAACCTGCCCAGTCCCCTGCGAGCGAGAACCCGGCTGGGCGTGTAGTGCAGTTTGAGGCTGTGCGCGACCTAGACACGACAAACGGTGTTGTCGGGGTGCGCACAGAAAATGCCCTGCTGATTGGGTCGATCGACGACATTGCCAACGGCAAGGCTGAAGAGCATCCACTCGACGCGTCGTGCGGGGATGTATCTGCCAGCGATGGGTCGTTCGCAGTGGCGTGTGATGGGGCTGTCAACGTCTTCGGCCAAGCCGCGCAAACTATTAGCACCGACCTTCCGGTGACTTCGGCGACTGTTGTTTCCAGCGGTGAAGTGCTCGCTGCAAGCGATACAGAGCGCAAAGTGTGGGTGTTTAAGGACGGGGAACTGTCGGACACGATCGATGTTGCCCGCGAGACCGACCAGCTGCAGGCGGTCGCCCTCGACGGCCAAGATGACGCGGTAGTTCGCATCAGCAGCTTCGACACCACCATCCAGGACATCGACTGGCAGGGCTCCCGCCAGGGCGGCACGCTGCGTGTTGGCCTCGGCGTGGGCAAGGTTGCCGCAGGCGAGCACGGGCTTGTGCTCGCTGCCGACTCCACCGGCAACCAGATCCACGTCTACACCACCGACGACATCATTCGTCTCCAGCAGAGCGCACCTGTGCCGGAAGGCCCGTGGGACGTCGCGTGGGATTCGTCGCAACGCCTTGCATGGGTAAGTTCCTTGGCTGAAAACACCGCAACCGGATACGACATCTCCCAGGGTGTGCCGATCGAAAAGAAGAGTTTCGCCACTGTCGCGAACGCTCAGAGCATCATTTCGCTTGACGACGGCACCGTCGTCCTCGCATCCGCCACCGGCGATGGCATCCAAATCGTCGCACCCGACGAGCAGATTAACTAGGAGACCAACATGAGTCTTTACGACCGCGCCCTGCAACTGATGTTCCGCATCCCGCCGGAGCGCATCCACGGCATCATCAGCGGTGGCCTGCGTGTACTGGATGCCGCGAGTCCCCTCAACCGCGCACTCGAGAAGGTTGTACGCGTCCACGACCCCGTGCTGCGCCAGACAGTGTTCGGCGTTGACTTCCCTGCCCCGCTCGGACTTGCGGCTGGGTTTGATAAAAACGCTGAAGCTATCGACGCCTGGGGCGCCGTTGGCTTCGGCTACGCAGAGATGGGCACGGTGACTCCGAAGCCGCAGCCGGGTAATCCCGCCCCACGCCTGTTCCGCCTTCCCGCGGACAAGGCAATTTTGAACCGTATGGGGTTCAACAACAAGGGTGCACTCGTTGTCGCAGATAACCTGCGCAGCAGGAAGTCCGACGACATCGTCGGGATTAACATCGGCAAGAACAAGACCGCCGAAGACGCTGTCGCCGACTACCGCGCAACCGCTACCGCCCTTGGCCCGCTGGCCGACTATCTCGTGGTCAACGTGTCCTCCCCGAACACGCCGGGTCTTCGCGACCTGCAGGCGGTGGAGGAGCTTCGCCCCATCCTTTCCGTGGTGAAAGAGTCGACCACCACCCCGGTGCTGGTCAAGATCGCGCCAGATCTTTCGGACGAGGACATCGACGCTGTTGCAGACCTCGCTGTCGAACTTGGACTCGACGGCATCGTGGCGACCAACACCACGATCTCCCGCGACGGGCTGCACACCAATGCAGACGAGGTTGCAGCCATGGGTGCGGGTGGCATCTCTGGTGCACCCGTTGCGGCACGCTCACTCGAGGTGCTCAAGCGCCTCTACGACCGCATCGGCGGCCAATTGGCGATCATCAGTGTTGGCGGTATCTCCACACCCCAACAGGCGTGGGAACGCATCACTTCAGGTGCCAATCTGTTGCAGGGCTACACGCCATTCATCTACGGCGGCCCGGGTTGGATCCGGGATATCCACCGGGGCATTGCTGCACAGATTAAGGCCCACGGTCTGAACTCTATTGAGCAGGCCGTGGGCAATGGGCTTGAGTGGAAAGCGCTCTAGGCCTTCGGTTGCACGCTGCGCCGTAGAATCACGGCGCAGAAGCCCGCGGCGATAGCCCAAGCGACAAGCCACACCGGCGTCGTCGTGAATAATGCGGTGTTCGGCAAAATTACCCCAAGGCCGATCAAGACGATCGCGATGAAAAGGGCGATAACCTGCGTGCGCGAGCCTTGCTGCTCTTTGTTCGTGGTCGCAAACGCACCGACGAGAGCGACAGCCACAAGCACCGTGAGCACCTGAGGGGTGATCACAAACCCCTCATCACCACGGGTAAATCCGACGACTGCATAGAGGACGAGTGCGGCGGCAAGACCTAAAAAGGCGCCGCCGACGCGAAGCTGCACAGGTACCATTCGCCGAATACTACTGGTTCTCGTACCAACCCCAGATGATTGCCCGGCCCAACGAGTGGAAGTTCAGGTTGAACCCGAGCTGCGTTGGGTTCGCGATCTGATCTGCCGGCAATTCCGTGTCCACCGCGTGGACTACGAACAGGTAGCGGTGCGGCCCGTGGCCTGCCGGCGGGTTTGCGCCGTAGAACCCTTTAACTCCGGAATCACCGGTGAGCACAACCGCGCCGACGCCCAGGTCCTCCTTGGCGCCTGCGCCAGCAGGCAGCTCGGTAATATCTGCCGGGATGTTGAACGCGGACCAGTGCCAAAAACCCGACGCGGTTGGTGCGTCCGGGTCGAAGCACGTCACTGCGTAGGTCTTCGTCCCCTCAGGCGCACCTTCCCACGCAAGCTGCGGGCTGGTGGCGTTATCGCCGGCAAGTGTGTCGTTGAGACGCTCGCCGTCAACAATGTCATCCGAGGTCACCGTGAACGAAGGCACGTCCGCCAGGGGCGCATACGGGTCGGGGCCGGGGAAACGGTCTGAAACATAGGAAGCAGTCATAGACCCATTCCTACCTGAAAATCAGTGACCCTCGCCACTCCACGCCTCAAAGAGTTGTGCATATCTCCCACCGGCAGCAAGCAGCTCGGCATGGGTGCCGTCTTCGATAATGCGTCCTGCTTCCATCACCAGGATGCGATCAGCGGTTGCAGCTTGATCGAGGCGATGCGCGACAACCAACGCCGTCGTGCCTTCAGTAATCCTTGCAGCAGCATCTTCGAGCATGTTTGTGGCATCACTGCCCGCCTCCGCCGTCGCTTCGTCCAGGATGAGGATCTTCGGACCTGCCAACGCCACACGCGCGAGCGCGACCTGTTGCTCCACCTCGGGTGGGAGGTCATCTGCGCCTGCTCCCACAGCGGTGTCGAGCCCATTGGGGAAGAGTCGGGCAAACTGCGTGCTGTTCGGATCCAACCCGACACTGGCGAGCGCATTGAGCAAAACAGTGTCGTCACTTCCCGGAGCAGCCATAGACAGGTCTTCGCGCAGCGTGCCCGCGAAGATATGCACGTCCTGGGTGAGCAGGGTGACGTTCTTCGCAGTCCAGACGTCGCTGACTTGGGAGGTATCTACCCCACCAACTCGGATGCTCCCCGAAGTCGGCTCCACTAAGCCTGCGATAAGCGCTGCCAGCGTGGATTTGCCCGCGCCAGACGTGCCGACGAGCGCCGTCATCGTGCCCGCTGCGAGCGTCACCGAGAGGTCCTCAAGAACGTTAGCTCCGCCGGGGTAGGCAAAGGACACGTGGTTGATCTCAACGTCTTCAGGCACATCGAGGTCATCAGGTACCACGGTGGCCGCTCGGCCGTCCGCCAGTTTGGCCAAACTCACCGCGCGCCCAACAGACGTGGCGGCGCTTTGGAGCTCTCCGATGAAAAACAGCGCATTAAACACGACGACCTCAGCACGGATCACCATGAACACAGCAGCGCTGGCCTCCCCAGGTGTCACAGCGCCTGTAGACACCAACCAGGCACCCACACCAAGAGTGAGCAGCACCCATGCTGCGAAGGCGAACTGTCCGATGCCCATGAGACGAATGAACCAGGGCACACGATCCATCGTCGCCTCCACCGCACCCCAGGAGGTGCGACGCATGCGCCCAAGCGCCCAACGTTCTAGTCCGAACGCGCGAAGCGTCGGCAGGCCACGCACCGTATCAAGCAGCACTGCGTTTCTACGAGCCTCCGCCACACTCACTGCGTTCGACGCAGCAGGGATTGCACGCACAACGGCTCGCGCGAACGGGTACGTGCAGATACCGACTATGACGAGGATGAGGGCAAAGCGGACGTCGATAAGCAAAAGCCCGAGAAAGGTAATCGGAAACACGAAGGCTGTGGTGAGGACCCTGGATCCGATCGCGGTGATCGTTTGCACCACATCATCGATGTCCTTCGTCATGCGCGTAATCACGTTGCCGGTGCCCAACTCCATCACCCGCGGCACAGGCGCGCGCAAGATAGCGTCGAGGCAACGACGGCGCAGATCGATGGACGCACGGGCGACCTTCTGGCCCACCACATAGTTGCCCAGACCACGGAGGGACAGCTCGATCAGCATGCAAAACATTGCCAATGCGATGGCCCAAATAAAAGCACTGCTGCCAGAGCCGAGCCCGGGTATCGAGCCACCGATCAACGGGTCAACGCTGCGCCCAAACAGGTTCGACTGTGTCGTGTTCACAGCAACGATCACAGCCTGGATACTCAACAGCATTACCCACCACCGACGATCCAGTGCGTTCGGCAGTTCCGCAAGGTACGCGAAGGTCTCCTTCACCCCAGCGGGGGCAACGGCATCGACGCGCTCGTATTCACGCTTCATTTACTGCACCTCCAATGCGTTACCTGCAGAGCGCCACGCGGCATTTCCAGTGATCACTATGGTTGTTTTGTCCGCGCGTAGCGTCTTAACCGCCGCAACGACGTCAGCTTGGGTGACAGAGTCCAGCCCTGTTGTTGGGTCGTCCAAAATGAGCACGTTCGGATCCGCTGCGAGTGCGCGTGCAAGTGCCACACGTTGCCGCTGCCCGCCCGACAAATTCAGCCCCGCCTCCCCCAGCGGCGCATCAGGCAATTCACCGTTCTCTCGGACACCTCCGAGGCGACGCAGAATGTCCTGGCAATGCGCCGCAGCGAGCGCCTGCTTGACGACGACTTCCGGCAAATCACCGCGCGGATTCACGTTATCCGCGATCGTGCCCTCAAATACGTTGACGGTGTGCGGTGGGAACAGCACCCCCTCACGCTCCGCCCATGCCTCAACGACCGCAAACGATCGCTCATCCGGAGCAAGGATCCACAGCCCTGGACCGGGGATCGCGTTGGAGGTTGGCTGCGGCTCAGACACCTTTTCGGCTGCATGGTGCAACTCCACGATGCGCTTGCCACTGGCAACCGCCCTGCCCCACCCACTAGCTAGGTCACCGAAGGCAAATCCCGCCATATTCAGCGCAGGCGGCACTAGCAGCGCAACCGATGTCATCTGCCCAGGCGTGATCTCTCCGCGAAGCGTCAACCAGGCAGCAAGTGCCACGATCGCCAGATTGCACAGCCAAGCCACCACAAGACGAACAAAGCCCAGCCCGACTTCAACCTTCAGGTGCTTCAAGATCAATGTCCTGGCGTTGGCCGTCTCAACTGCAAAACGTTGTGCAACAGATGCACCCGCGCCAAGGCCCTTCACAGCACGAATGCCTTGAGAGACATCCGTGGCCAAGCCCGCGACATCCGCTTCCGCAGCGCGACGCTTCAACGAGATCCGTGTCACTGGTCCTGCGGTCCACGCCGCAAAAAGCCCAATGATCATCGCGCTAACCGGAATGGCAAGTGCCACCCACGGGGACACAGACCACATCGCCACCACTGCACCCGCGGCATAACCGATCGCCATAAGCGGAAACGACAGCAGTTCGCGGTACCGTCCGACCGTGCTTGCGTCTGCATCGATCGTGTTGAGCACCGTACCCGGGCTCATCGCGCCTGCACCATCGCGCAGCACTCCGGAGGATAAGTGTAACCGGGCGTTGTGGGTAACCCGGCCCACCGACGCTGCCGCAAGGCCGTCGCCGGTTGCCTCACCGATGAACGACAAAACAAAAATGCCCACCAGTACCGCAAACAGCCACCACGCGTTAAACGTTTCTTCGCCAAGGAGACCGTCCACGATCATGCCGACCACCACCGGCACGAACGCTGCGATACCGGAGCCAAAAAGGTAGCTCAGAATATGCAGCGCGAGCACACCCGGATACGCGGAAACCATGTCCCGAACGACCCGGTTACCTTCCTCCCATCGCGCCGGGTGGAGCCGGGCGGGGTCATGAGCAGGCGGAACTTGTGGGACGAACCAGCGGTACGTCAGCATTCTGCGCGGTGGAGCTATCACCCCGCAAAATTTAGCAGAATCTGCGCGTTATGCTGGCGATTTGGTACCTGCAAGAACCGACCCTATAGTAGTGCAGGTGCCCAGCCAAGAGGCTGAACAAACACCCTAGCCCGGGTGGCGGAATGGCAGACGCGCTAGCTTGAGGTGCTAGTGTCCTATTAACGGACGTGGGGGTTCAAGTCCCCCTCCGGGCACAGATAAGTCCCGCTCAGCAGTCAATAGAACTGCGGAGCGGGACATTTATATTTACAGACATGGTCGAGGAGTGCGTATGCCCAAGATATCGGGTGCCGCCCGCAACAAGCTCGTACTCGCAGCGCTTATCGTCGTGTTCATAGCGGGCTGGGTGTTTCTCGACGTCCCACCACTCTCCACACTTCGCACCTGGGCTGACACACTCGGCCCCTGGTTCCCAGTAGCGTTCTGGCTGCTCTATATCTTGATTACCCAATTCCCTATCCCGCGCACCGTGATGACCGTCTCTGCCGGCATTCTTTTCGGTTCGGTACAAGGGATCCTGATCGCGATTACCGCGACGACAGTCAGCGCAGTTATCTCACTGTTGATCGTGCGCACTCTGCTGCGGGATTGGGTAGAAGCGCGACTGACACATCCTGCTGTTGAGCAGATCAACCGGCGCCTCGAAGAACGCGGCTGGCTCGCGATTTTCAGCCTGCGCCTCATTGCAGCCGTTCCTTTTTCCGTCCTCAACTACGCAGCAGCGCTCACGCGCGTTCCGGTGTTGCCGTTTGCCATCGCAACGTTTGCGGGTTCACTTCCAGGAACCGTGTTGGTCACTATCTTTGGCGACACCCTCACGGGTGAGGCAAACCCTGTGGTCATCGCAGTGATGGCTGTATTGGCAGTGATTGGCCTTAGCGGGTTGATTCTCGACGCACGACTTCCGGCGCGTAAGTAAAGGCTCACGGGTAGACCCGCGTAGTATTGGCAGCCATGATTGCCGTGCATGCGAAATACAGGGGCCGCGAAAAAGGGCGTGCTGCCGTCGTCGAGCGTTCCGCGGAGGCGCTTGGCACTCTCCCAGGCATCAGCCCGTTTGAAGTGCTCGGTGTTGAAGATATCCGCACCCTGGTGGATGACGCTGAGGCTTCGTTAAACCTGATCATGGCGCTGCTCTCCGACGGCAACTGGGCCATCGGCCTAGGGGTCGCTGCAAGCAACAGCGATGCCTTGAAAGCTGCCTCAAAGGCGGTTGGGGTGAAAGCGGGCCAGGTGCGTGTGGTCGTCGACAAGCAAGGCGCAACTACTGAGGCTGCGGATATCGCTGCCGCATTCGCCCTGCTAGCCCACGTGCTGCACAAGCGGACATTCGAGGGACGAGAAGCGACCTCGCTCGTGCGCCGCGGGCTGAATCAGAATGAAGCAGCAGCCGAGCTCGGCATATCCAAGCAGGCAATCAGCCAGAGGCTCCAGGCAGCGGGATGGCCAGCCGAACAAGCCGGCTGGCAACTGGCCCTCAACCTGATTACTCGGGCTGCTGATCTGGCTGATTAAGCGGGTTCGACACCTGGTCATTGAACCCGAAATCGGTCGGCTTGTTCGCAGGGGCACTGATCTCTCGCAACCCCGAGTCGCTGGAAGCCGTGCCAGCGGTAGGTTGGGTCGGATCTGGATCGTCTACGTGTTTGTTCGCCACCGCGCGGGCCTCTGCAAGCGCCTTGGCTAGCTCCGGGTCGGTCGAGGTGTCGAACCAACGCTCCGGATTGCCCTCATCGGCCATCTCAAGATCGCGCTCGTCAACCTGCGCCGCCTCGTAGCGGAACACTCCGTCGTCGTCCTTGTTGGCAAACGCCTTGGCAAACTGCTGCAACGAATCGCCGAACTGGGACGGAATCATCCACATCGTGGCCGCCTCGTTGTTGGCAATCTTCGGCAACTGGTCCAGGTACTGGTATGCCAGGAGTTCCGGCGTCACTCCAGAGGACTTAATCGCGGCGTTCACCTTTTGGATCGCACGCGCTTCACCCTGCGCAGCGAGGTACTTCGCGGCACGCTCACCTTCGGCGCGCAGCATCATTGCTTGACGCTCAGCCTCAGCGGCGAGAATCGCTGCGTGCTTCTCACCCTCGGCAGAAAGAATGCGAGCCTGCTTTTCACCCTCAGCGGTTTTGATGTCGGACTCGCGCTTACCTTCAGCGGTGAGGATCATCGCGCGCTTTTCGCGGTCCGCCTTCATCTGCATCTCCATGGACTGCTGAATCGACGGTGGCGGATCAATCGCCTTGAGCTCCACGCGGCTAATGCGCAGGCCCCACTTTGCGGTCGCAGCATCTAGCTCACCGCGCAGGCGGCGGTTAATAGTTTCGCGAGAGGTCAGCGTCTCCTCAAGCGTCATGCCACCAACGACGTCACGCAGCGTTGCCGTCGAAATCTGCTCCACACCGACGAGGTAGTTGTCCACGCCGTAGATGGCCTTCGCAGGCTCGTTGATCTGGAACGTCACCACCGTGTCAATCGCCACGGTCAGGTTGTCCTGGGTAATTACTGCCTGGGGCGGGAACGACACCACGCGCTCACGCGTGTCTACGCGCGCACGGATGCGGTCGATATACGGCACCAGGAACGTCAACCCACCGGACGCCGTGCGCGTGTAGCGTCCCAGACGCTCAATAACCGCAGCTTCTCCCTGCGGAATCAGTTTGATCGACGCTGTAAGCAGCGCGATAAACAGAATAAGTATGACGGCGAAGGTAACTAACCCACCCATTTAGGACTCCTTCCAAACGACGGCTACGGGTCCGTCGATATCGTAAACGGTCACGTGGGAACCTGCAGGAATAGTTTTTGCCGGATCCAGGGCGCGTGCCGACCACAGGCTGCCGTCGAAACGCACTTGCCCACCCCCGGGGCCGATGTCCTCGACAACCTCTGCACGACTTCCGACGAGCGCGCGTGGCGTCTCATCGAGCACCAGCGGCTTATCCATCCGCTTGCGCAGACGTGGCCTTAGGAAGAACCAGAACAGCAACGAGGAAGCGATAAACACCGCGACTTCAGCTGCAAGTGGAACGTCGAATAAGGCGACCCCCGATGTTGTCAACGCACCCGCAGCGAGCATGAGCAGCGTCAATTCGCCCACGCCAAGCTCGAGTAGCGCGAAACCTGCCGCGACAATAAACCAAATCAATGCTCCCACGGCGCAAATCTTACATGTGTGTGAGATCTTCCTTCGTGAGCTCGGGATTAGTGACGAAGTCCACCAGTCTCTCAACTGCACCGATAAGTGTTGAATCCAAGTCGCGGAAAGTGCGCACGGACGATGAAACGCGGCGCCAGCCTTCCTTTGGATCAGACCAACCCAAGCGACGGCACACGCCCGTCTTCCAGTCTTCGCCGTACGGAACCTCCGGCCAGGCGGCGATGCCGACGCTCTTCGGTTTCACCGCAGCCCAGATATCGATGTAGGGGTGCCCCGTCACCAACACATGAGGTCCTACATTTTCGACGAGCCGAGCCTCCTTAGTCCCCCTAATGAGGTGATCGGCGAGCACACCGACGCGACGGTCCGGTCCAGGCTGGAACTCGTCGAGACGCATCTGCAGGTTGTCTAGCCCTTCCAGATACTCGACGACAACCCCCTCAACACGCAGGTCGTGCCCCCACACCTGCTCAACGATCGCAGCATCGTGGATGCCCTCCACCCAGATGCGTGACGGCATTGCAACCTTCGCCTGCACGTTAGCAACCTTGCGTGAGCCCGAGTTGGAGCGCTTTGGTTCGTCGTTACGCGGTGCAACATATCGGGTGAGGGTGACACGCTGCCCTTCGACCATGAATGCCCCCGGCAGCATTTTGAACAGCCGCTGGGTTCCATAGCGGTCCTCCAGGCGGACGAAGTCGCCGTCGTAGGTTCGCTCGAATCCAACCACTGCGCCGACAAAGTCGTTGCCGACGATCTCCACGATGATGCCTGGCTCTGCAGGCATCTCTGGATACGTTGGCCTCCTCTTGCGCGCGTGGCCCTGAAAAATATCTCCGCTATACCGGCTATCTCCCATAGTGGCTCCGTATTCTATCCCCCTAGCTAGACTCAACTGGATGCACACGCGCGCTCAGGTCTACTCGCCTCTCCAAAACACTGCAGTCTGGCTTGCCGCCTGGCTGTACAACGTCGAATCCACGGACGACACCCTCGACGCGTTAACAGACCTCGGCGGCACCCACACCTATTGCGACGCGCCCATGGTGCAATTGCTTAGCGACGTCCGCGCCGCCGCCGACCTTGAGTCTCCGGATCCAGTTGTCCGCTTGATTCTGTGGGGACCAGGACAGGCACCGCGCCTCCGAGCTGGATCCCCCGCAATGGACGCCCTCTCCCAGGCCGGTGCGTTGGTTGTCCGGGGAGATGGGATCAGCCACATCCTTGTCCCCGACTACTCGGGGGCGGAAGTGCGCTGGCGTTGGTTTGAAGAAACTGAGCGGCTGCCGGAACCGGATTGGCTAGCTCCAGGTGAGGCAGATCAACTGCTGTCGCGCGCAACCGATGAGGCCGCCGTTTTGATTGAGGCGGCTGGTGGCACCTCGAAGGAATTGCCAAATCCCCGGCTTACCGTCGGCACGCTCGCTGATTTCTACGACACCCCTGGGCTGCCGGCTGGGGTGACTGCGCGAGCGGCAAAGCTTTTTGCCAGGGCTGACCGTGTTGCCGCGACGATCGAGACGGTAACGGAGCGCCTCGACGACCACTCCTTCGACCCTCACCTGTTTGCACTGTGGCGGCACGTCCGCACCGCCCGCATGGCGGGGGTCGCAGACGCAGTGATCGATTACCGGCGCGAATATCTAGCGAATTAGTTTGCGCTACCCGGTCGGCCCGGGTGCTTCAACGGCTCGCAGCAATGCGGCTTGCACGGCGCGCCGTTGACGGTACAACCCTGAACAGTAACGTTAGACAAGGTTTCAGGCTTGTCACCATCGGTGATAGCTCGTGCGATATCGACGACCATGCCAGCGAAATCGGGCTCGAGCCCCACCGTCGCAACGCGATCTAGCGTGATGTTGCGTGCCTCGCAGGCCTGTCGCAGCTCGGTGTCGAGGTCCCAGATCACCTCCATGTGGTCGGTGATGAAGCCGAGTGGCACACAGATCAAGTGCGTAAAGGTGCTGTCTTGATCATGGAGCTCCTCGGTGCGATCTACGATGTCCGGCTCCAACCACGGCGTTGCCGGATTGCCGGAGCGAGACTGCCAGACAACCTCGTACTCTTCGACGCCAGCTTCCGCGGCGACCAGCCGGGCCGCCTCATGCACCTGCCGTGAGTACAGGTTGGCATCCTCCGGGCCACCTGAGACATCATCCGCAGCATTCGGAACACTGTGAGCAGTGAACAGTACTTTTGCACCAGCCGGCGCTGCATCGACGGCGCTACGCAACACGTTCGCCATAAGCCGCACGAACGTCGGGTGGGCGTAGAACTGCCAAAGCTTGGTGTACTCAAGCTGCGGCGTCACTTCGCAGATCCTCTGGATGTCTTCGTCGTACTGTCGGCAGGCCGAGTACCCACCCCATGCCGAGGTCGCGAACACCAGCACGCGCTTATGCCCGTCAGCCTCCAGCTGCTTCGCAGTATCTTCCGCAAAGGGGTGCCAGTTCCGGTTGCCGAAGTACACCGGAAGTTCAATCCCCCGAGCCTCCAACTGTTTTTCGATGTTGCCAATCAGCACTCGGTTCTGTTCATTGATCGGGCTAACACCACCGAAGTGGAAGTAGTGTTCCCCCACCTTGGCGAGCCGCTCACGCGGAATCCCGCGGCCACGGGTGACATTCTCTAGAAAAGGAATAACCTCGCCCTTTCCTTCGGGTCCACCGAAGGAAAGGACGAGGAGTGCGTCGTAGTCGTTGAGAGCCATAGCCTTGAGCCTAGACTGTGGCCCCGAAAAATTAGAGCAGGCGGACCGCGTTAGGCGCCATGCCGGACCAACGGACCGGAGAAATCTGCACGTTCATGCCGGACTGGGGTGCCTCGATCATGGTGCCGTCGCCGAGGTAGATAGCAACGTGCTGGTTGCCGCCCGGACCCCAGAACAGCAAGTCGCCGCGCTGCGCTTCGCTCGCCGGCACATGCGTGCCGCGCTGGTACTGGTAGCCCGTGTAGTGGGGCAATGCAATGCCAGCGCCGGCGAATGCGTAAAGCACGAGGCCAGAGCAGTCGAAGCCAGCTTGGCCGCCACCTTCCAAGCCCGTGGTTGGACCGTTTGCATCGCCACCGCCCCAGACATACGGCGTGCCGATCATCGACTGAGCGCGTGCGATAACCGTCTCAACCTGCGAGGCGTCGGATACGGCCGCAGAGGCAGCACGAGCCTTCTCAGTAAGATCTGCCGCAGTCTGCACCTGCGGCAATACGTCAGCCACAGTGCCTGAGGTGCTATCGACATTGCCCAAGGCACCAGTGAGCCCTTCTGCGAACGCAGTCACAAGTTGGCCTGCGTCACCGCTATTCACCGCATCAGAGAAGGAGCCGTGGTTCGCAGCAACGCCGCCAACCAGGGCCACGCCGACGGCGATGGCGCCAGCCTTCGCGATAGCGTCGTCGTCAAGCTGTGGCAAGCCTGCTGCCGAAGAAAGCGCAGCAACCTGGGACACGTCGTCGGACGTCGTATCTGAAGAAGAGGTCTGGGCGACAACACGCACGGCATCCACGATGGCCTCACGGCTCGGCTCACCGGCTTCAGGGGAGGTACCAGAGATGCGCTCCCGAACACGGTCCACGACCTCTTCTGGGACCTCATAGGTGGCATCGCCGCGCGAAATGGTCAGGGTTGAAGCGTACGGGCTGGCCACAGGGCCCTCCGTTGACTCATCGGATGCTTCCTGCTGCTCAGGCGCACGCTGCTCCTGGAGATCAGATTGTGCTGCTTCGAGCTCGCGTTGCGCGGCGTCGCGCTCAGCCGTGCTTGCCTCGAGCGCTGCGCGGTTGTCGTCGAGAAGCTGACGCGCTTGCGCCTCCGCAGCCTCGGCTTCTTGAGCAGCCGAGTCGGCAAGCTCACGCGTCTGACGCAGCGTCGACTCTTCGTTCGCCGCCTCTGCACGGGCCTGCTCCGCTTCCTGCAGCTTCGCACGCTTTTCTTCAGAACGCTGGCGCAGGAACAGCGAGCGATCCAGCACGTCGCGCTGCGTGTCCCTACCGCTAATCGACGTGAGCACATCGCTTGTCGACGCCCCGCGATACTGGGAGCGGCTTAACTCATCAAGCTCGGCGCGCAGCTTTTCGACGCGAGCCTGAGCCTCGTCCAGGCGACGCTTAGCTTCCTCTTCGCCGAGGCGGGCCTGCTGGGCCTTTGCATGAGCGTCGTGCAAATCGACGAGCGACTGGTTAACCGCCTCTTGCAGTTCGCCGAGGTTCAAGTTTCGGGCGTCCACGTCCGCTTGAGCGCGGGTGACTGCGGAAACGAGTTCGCTGACGGTAGACGTCGAGCTCTGACCAGAGGCAGCCGGGCTGACGAGGCCCACCGCCAACGACACGGTAACGACACACGCGGCAGTACCGAACACATTACGTGCACGTCCAAACCGGGTGCCCCTAAGTGGATTTGCCACGAAGGTGCTCCTTCACGCCGCACGCGCATACCGTGGCAGGCCTGCAGGTGATCAAGAAACCTGCAGGCGCGCCAAGGCACACATAAACCCTGACTAGGGGTAGGAACGTGCGGCCTCGATGTTGACTACTAACGCGGCAGCGCGAAGAAGTAGCCACCACAAGAATCCGTGGCGCTTCAACAATGTTTCAGGATCTCGGCGTGCTTCCCCACAAGCCCGATCCATCAGTCGAACGCTTGACTAGAGCGCTCAATGAAGCTTCACGCGAAACGTGTGACAACTATCGACCCGCGAGCCGATAGGAGCACCATACGTCAAGCCAACCGACTTGTATCCCTTTCGTTACATAAAGTTGATCAAGTCAAGTCTTGTCACATGATTCACACGCGCCTCACCTGCATGTATTGACACGCTTATTTGATGTGTGAGTTTGCTCACATCCAAGGTTACCGAACCGTTACTTATATGTTTTGACGTGGGCAAATGGCGAAATAAGGGCCGCGGAGCAGGCACCCTTCAGCAACCCGAGATGCTCCTGGCATTAATTCCGTCAAGTCTTGCAACTTGTCTAGCGCGACGGCTTTGGGCGCCGCGCAGCGATCGCGAGGAGGGCAAACGCGACCAGCACCACCCCAACAACTACCGGCCACATTGGAGAGAAGGAACTCGCCTCCCCTGTAAACGCTTTCAGTCCTTCGACATAATCCGCATGCGACATCATCGCGAGCTCCCCTGTCTCTATCTGCGCACGACTCAACTCTTCGCTTACCCCCACTGCGGTGTGGGGTGTGCGGATCAGCACCGTTGAATATTCCGTAGCGTTTGCAATGTCCTGGGCAAGATCTCGGAGCTGGGCAACCTTTTCTGGAGTGCGCTCTAAAACGACTACTGCGGCAGGGTCAATCGAATCCGAATGCGGCGAGCTCAGCACGCCTTCAATGCCATTTCGCAGGTCATCGTTTACCGGATTCTCCGTACCAAAAGCCACGGCAGAGGTTTCAAGCTGGCCGATTAGCTCGTCCAATGTCGTCTCCGGCTCCACGATTACTCCTTCATGCCAAACTGCTGGGCCGATTCTAATCTGAGTGATTTTGCTGTAGTCGATAAGCAAAATATGAAAACATAACGAACGTACTGTTATCATCAGTACGGATCTATGGCGGGTCGCTTAGTATGGGACTTGACCATAGGGTCATCATCCCTGTTTTTGATTACGACGAGGAATGGAGCTCACCGTGGCAGAAAGCAAGAATTCCTTCGGTGCCAAGAAGACGCTCGAGGTTGGCGGTAAGTCTTACGACTACTTCGCTCTCGATGCTGTTGAAGGCATGGAGAAACTCCCCTACTCCCTTAAGGTGTTGGGCGAGAACCTCCTGCGCACCGAGGACGGCAAGAACGTCACCGAAGACCACATCAAGGCCATTGCAAACTGGGACCCGTCGGCAGAGCCGAGCGTTGAGATCCAGTTCACCCCAGCACGTGTGCTGATGCAGGACTTCACGGGCGTGCCGTGTGTCGTCGACCTTGCCACCATGCGTGAGGCCGTATCGTCGCTCGGCGGCAACCCGGATCAGGTCAACCCCCTGAACCCGGCAGAGATGGTTATTGACCACTCTGTGATCATCGAGGCCTTTGGTTCCACCGACGCCATCGAGAAGAACGTAGAGATTGAGTACCAGCGCAACGAGGAGCGCTACCAGTTCCTGCGCTGGGGTGCAGAGAACTTCTCTAACTTCCGCGTTGTCCCACCGGGAACCGGCATCGTCCACCAGGTCAACATCGAGTACCTCTCCCGCGTTGTCTTTGACAACGACGGCGTTGCATACCCGGACACCTGCATTGGTACCGACTCCCACACCACCATGGAAAACGGCCTGGGCATCCTTGGCTGGGGCGTCGGCGGTATCGAGGCTGAGGCAGCGATGCTTGGCCAGCCGGTCTCCATGCTCATCCCGCGCGTTGTCGGCTTCAAGCTCACCGGCGAGATTCCGACCGGCGTGACCGCAACCGACGTGGTGCTGACCATCACCGAGATGCTGCGTGAGCACGGCGTGGTCCAGAAGTTCGTCGAGTTCTACGGCAACGGTGTCAAGCAGATCCCGCTGGCAAACCGCGCCACCATCGGCAACATGTCCCCAGAGTTCGGCTCGACCTGCGCGATCTTCCCGATCGACGAGGAGACCATCAACTACCTGCACCTGACCGGTCGTAACCAGGAGGACATCGACCGCGTCGAGGCATACGCCAAGGCACAGGGCATGTGGCTTGAGCAGGACGCTGCGGAAGCTGAGTACTCCGAGTACCTCGAGCTCGACCTCTCCACCGTCAAGCCGTCTATCGCTGGCCCGAAGCGCCCGCAGGACCGGATCCTGCTCGCGGAGTCCAAGGAGACCTTCCGCAAGCAGCTGCCGGACTACAACACCGCTGGCGAGGGCACGTCCGAGCCGGTTCGTGCAGCAAAGGTCGACAGCGTCTCCTACAACGAGTCTTGGCCGGCAAACGGCGAGTCCGCTGCTGTGGGTGCTGAGGGCCGCGCTTCCAAGCCGGTCATCGTCGAGTCCCCGCAGGGTGGCGAGTACACCCTCGACCACGGCTTCGTCGCAATTGCTGCAGTCACCTCCTGCACCAACACCTCCAACCCGTCCGTCATGGTTGGCGCTGCCCTGCTCGCACGCAAGGCTGCTGAGAAGGGCCTGAAGGCTAAGCCGTGGGTCAAGACCATCATGGCTCCGGGCTCCCAGGTTGTCGACGGCTACTACGAGCGCGCAGACCTCTGGAAGGACCTCGAGGCTGTTGGCTTCTACCTGTCCGGCTTCGGCTGCGCATCCTGCATCGGCAACTCTGGCCCGCTGCCGGCTGAGGTCTCCGAGGCTGTCAACGAGTTTGACCTCACCGCAACCGCAGTGCTTTCCGGCAACCGCAACTTCGAGGGTCGTATCTCCCCGGACGTGAAGATGAACTACCTCGCGTCCCCGCTCTTGGTCATTGCATACGCAATCGCCGGCACCATGGACTTCGACTTCGAAACCCAGCCGCTCGGCCAGGACGCAGACGGCAACGACGTCTTCCTCAAGGACGTCTGGCCGTCCACCGAGGAGATCGAAGAGACCATCGCTGGCACCATCTCCCGTGAGATGTACGAGGCTGACTACGCCGACGTCTTCAAGGGCGACGCACAGTGGCAGGGTCTCGACATCCCGACCGGCAAGACCTTCGAGTGGAACGAAGACTCCACCTACATCCGCAAGGCACCGTACTTTGACGGCATGCCGGAGGAGCCGGAGGATGTCAAGGACATCGAGGGTGCTCGCGTTCTGGCGAAGCTGGGCGACTCGGTCACCACGGACCACATCTCCCCTGCTTCCTCCATTAAGCCGGGCACCCCGGCTGCGAACTACCTCGATTCCCACGGTGTTGAGCGCCAGGACTACAACTCCTTCGGCTCCCGTCGTGGCAACCACGAGGTCATGGTTCGCGGTACCTTCGCAAACATCCGTCTGCGCAACCAGCTGGTTGATGAGCAGGGTGGATTCACCCGCGACTTCACCCAGGAGGGTGCACCGCAGGCATACATCTACGATGCTGCGATGAACTACGCCGAGAAGAACATTCCGCTCGTCGTCCTTGCTGGTAAGGAATACGGCACCGGTTCTTCCCGTGACTGGGCTGCTAAGGGCACCAACCTGCTTGGTGTGAAGGCAGTTATCGCCGAGTCCTTTGAGCGCATCCACCGTTCCAACCTGATCGGTATGGGTGTTCTGCCGCTGCAGTTCCCGGAGGGCCAGTCCCACGAGTCCCTCGGCCTCGACGGCACCGAGACCTTCACCCTGTCCGGTATCACCGACTTCAACAAGGGTGACATCCCGGCAACGGTTCACGTCAAGGCTGAGAAGGACGGCGCTGACGCTGTCGAGTTCGACGCTGTTGTCCGCGTGGACACCCCAGGTGAGGCTGAGTACTACCGCCACGGCGGCATTCTGCAGTACGTGCTTCGCCAGATGGTCAAGAGCTAGTCAGCTCTCCTGACGCCATCGCCGCGAAGGGGCCACCGCACTACGCGGGGCCCCTTCCGCATTTTTACCCCCTAATCCTTTGTTTCCGCACTCCGCTAGTCTTCGACCACGTTTGACCTAGAACTACGCCAAGGAGCACTGACATGCCTATCGTGAGCGAGGCCGAGCTCGCACGCCGCCGTAGCGAGATTATCGATACCGCACGCAAATGCTTCGCCCATTACGGCTACGAGGGCGCCACTGTTGCACGGCTCGAGGAAGCCACCGGTAAAACCCGAGGCGCGATCTTCCATCACTTCGGAGACAAGGAATCACTGTTCCTTGCTATTGCGAAAGCGGACGCGGAGCGCCAGGCACAAGTGGTCAGTGAGCAGGGTTTGGTTGAGGTCATGCGTGGGATGCTCCACGACACTGAAGCAAACGATTGGTTCACCACTCGTGCGGAAATCCTGCGGAGACTGCGAACTGACCCGAAGTTCGAAGCACGCTGGCGGGAACATCAAGAGGTGCTCGACCAGGCGGTGCGCACGCGCTTGGAATCGAACAAGCATATGCGCGACGACGTCCCCGTGGAGGTAGTGCAGACCTACCTGGAGACTGTTCTCGAAGGGTTTATCACCAAACTCGCTGCCGGTGAGCCTGTGGAACGCCTCGAATCGATGCTTGACATCGTGGAGCAAGCCGTTCGGCACCCAATGAATCAGGACTAGACCGAGCGGTATAGAGTAGCCGGCATGGCTAAGCTCCTTTTCCTTTCACTTCGCAACGGCGAGATCGGCCCAGATGTCGCGCACGCCGAGTATCACGACACGCTGCGCGCAACTGGCCTGAGCGAATTGGATATGGAGCTTCGCATCATCAATTCGCCTGACGCTGAATTAGGCCCGCTCGACACGGTCAGCGGGATTATCGTCGGCGGATGCTCGCTGAACGTCACCAATGAAGAACGTGGTGCCTGGCACCTGCATATCGACGACGTGCTATCCACCGTGGTTGCATCTGGCAAGCCTGTCTTTTTCGTCTGCTTCGGCATCTCCTGGCTCGTCGACCACCTCGGCGGCACCGTTGGGTGCACCTCGCCTGAGCCTTCTGGACCTACCATCGTTGACGTGACAGCCGAAGGGGAGCTTGACCCCGTAGTCAGTGGCTCCGGCACGTTTACCGCGCTGACGGGACATACAGAGAACCCCGTAGAGTTGCCCAATTCGTTGACCGTGCTCGCTACAGGTCCCTCCTGCCCAGTGCAGATGGTGCGTTACGACGACCACGTGTGGGCCACACAGTTTCACGCCGAAATGGACGCCGACGCCATGCGTACACGCATGGATTTCTTCCACGACTACGGCTACTTCCCTGCCGAGGAGTACGCCCGCATCGTCGCAGATCTGCCCAACCATGACGTCAGCCGGGCGAACATGCTTCTACGCAACTTCGCCCGGCTGTGCCGCGAGGACTACTTCTCCCTCGACAATTAGAGGCCTGCTACTGCCCCGCTGCCACCCTCAAAGTCCAGCGGGTTACGTGCAAACGGCTCGCCACGGCCAACCGATTCGACGATCACATCTGCTACGAGCTCTCGAGGGGTTTCGGATTCGGTGCCACGTGGTTCGTCGAGAAGCGCGATGCCCTCTGCTGGATCATCGGTCAGCAGCGTTGGGCCAAGGATCTGGTGTGGCAGGCTCGAATCAAGCAGTCGCCGATCAACGGCCTTCTTTGACTCAACGTAGGCGTACCACGAACCGCCATCATCCTCAGTGGAGGCCTCGGTAGCACCTGCATAGGACACCATGACGAGAAAAGGAGCGAACTCGTCTAGCTCTTCGAGCGCGTTGATCATCGTCATCGCAGCGTCGCGATCCACCGCCCAGGTCCGCTCCGCAGAACCCCCACCTGCGCCCGCAGACCAGACAACCACATCGAATGGCGTAAGGAGGCGTGCCCATCCCTCCTGGTCGAGAGTGGTGAGATCGCGAACGATGACGGTGGCGCCATCGTCGACAAGCTGCTTGGCGTGGTCAGGATTCCGGACAAGAGCACTAACGTTATGGCCATTGCCCACTAGTTTGGGCACAGTGAAGCGCGAGACGTTACCGCCTGCACCAAGAACGAGGACATGCTGAGTTTTCATAAACCCGACTCTAACGACGATTCTCGATCTATACTTTTCGCATGCATGCAATTATTACAACCACCGGTAAGGATCGCCCTGGCGTGATTGCGGCCGTGTCAAAGACCGCTGCTGACCAGGGCTTGAACATTGTCGATGTCTCGCAGACCATCATGGATGACTTCTTCACCATGATCATGCGCGTCGAACTCCCCGAAGGCAACGTTGACATGGGCGTTCTCCAGGACGCCTTCGACGCATGTGGCAAGCCACTCGGCATGGTGGTCCGGATCCAATCCGAAGCACTGTTCAGCGCCATCAACGACATCTAAGGGACGACCGTGAAACTCGAGTTTTCTGACGCACGATTCCTCGACGTCATCCGGATGATCGAGGACTATCGTCTGGACATCCGCACCGTAACCATGGGTATCTCGCTCATCGGCTGCACCCGCGCCACGATGGAAGCGACCGCACAGGCCGTGTACGACCGCGTCACCGAGCGCGCACGCAACCTTGTCCCCGTCTGCGAGGGCATCGAACGCGAGCTTGGCATCCCCATCGTGAACAAGCGCATCTCAGTCTCCCCGGTCGCACTCGTCGCTGCAGGTGTCGAGGGCAACCCTGTTGAGATCGCTCGTGCACTTGATCGCGCAGCGGCCGAACTTGGTGTGAACTTTGTCGGTGGCTACTCGGCGCTCGTAGAAAAGGGCGGCACGCGTGCCGACAAGAACCTGATCTACTCCATCCCGGAAGCTCTGGCGGAGACCAACAACGTCTGCAGCTCCGTCAACATCGCATCCTCGCGCGCCGGCATCAACATGAACGCCGTGGCCAAGATGGGCGAGATTGTGAAGGAAGCGGCGGAACTGACCAAGGACCGCTCCTCCATCGCCTGTGCGAAGCTCGTCGTCTTCGCCAACGCGGTCGGCGACAACCCGTTCATGGCCGGCGCATTCCACGGCATCGAAGAGCCAGACACCGTCATCTCTGTCGGCGTGTCGGGCCCAGGTGTCGTTGACAATGCGATCGCTCCGCTCAAGGGCGCGACGCTCAACGAAGTCGCCGAGGAGATCAAGAAGGCCGCGTTCAAGATCACCCGTGCGGGCCAGCTCGTCGGCACTCTTGCTGCTGAGCGCCTCGGCGTCCCGTTTGGCATCGTCGACCTCTCGCTTGCACCGACCGCCGAAATGGGCGACTCCGTCGCACACGTCCTCGAACGCATGGGGCTCGACCAGGTCGGCACCCACGGCACAACCGCAGCGCTAGCCTTGCTTAACGACGCCGTGAAGAAGGGCGGCATGATGGCATGCTCCCGCGTCGGTGGCCTGTCAGGCTCGTTCATCCCGGTCTCCGAGGACAAAGGCATGATCGACGCCGTAAACTCCGGTGCGATCTCCATGGACAAACTCGAGGCAATGACCTCCATCTGCTCCGTCGGCTTCGACATGATCGCAATCCCAGGCGACACTTCTGCCGAACTCATCGCCGGCATGATTGCCGACGAAGCGGCAATCGGTGTCATGAACCATAAGACCACCGCAGCACGCCTGATCCCCGTGCCGGGCACCAAGCCTGGCGACGAAGTCAACTTCGGCGGCCTCCTCGGCTACGCACCGGTCATTCCGGTAAACAAGGTGGGCAACGACGAATTCATCCACCGTGGCGGATTCATCCCCGCACCGGTGCACGGGTTTAGGAACTAATTAGTTCCTCCGACTTCTTGACCCTGACACAGTGTCAGGGTTGAGAATGGTCGTGTGAAGATTTCAGAAGTCGCTGCAGTCGCAGGCTGCTCCGTGCGGGCCGTGCGTCACCTGCATACGAGTGGCGCAGTTCCCGAACCTGCTCGGACCAGTGGTAACTACCGCAACTATTCCGTATCCGATCTCGCGGCGGTCCTTCGCGCCAGAGCACTTATCGACGCCGGCGTTCCGGTATCTGAAGTCCAGAGCCCGAATGCTGTTGAGAAATCGCTCGTCCTTCTCGACGAACGCATCACACAGCTCCAACGGCAAAAACAGCGCCTTCTCGCCCTGGCATCCTCGCCACATGGAGCACCGGAGGACATCCGTAACTCCCTCAAATCTGCAATCAACGACCCGTCACTTTTTCAGATTGAACTAGATTCATGGGATCTCATGGGTTTCACCGGCGTTGCTACGCCGGACACTTGGGAGCAGCTTCGGAAGAATCTTCACGATCCGACTTGTCTCGCTGCTACCCAAAAGGCGGAGACTCTCTGGCAAGAACTCGGCGAGATGAAGCCAACAGACCCTGCCGTTGCCATGCTGGTGCGCCGGCTACAAGCGCTGGCGCAAGCCGGCCTGATGCGAGGTATCTTCCCAACCCTTAACCCCGGAGACGTACCACTTGCACTGTCCGATGTTCCTACGAAGGGCGCACAAGGATTAGCGCTTCGAATGCTGGCAGGTGATTTTCCTGCGTAGCTTCCTCCGCTTACTTCGAAAACACCCCGGCTTCCGACTAGCCAAGTATGAACTCGGGCTATACCGAGATCTCATTCGCTGGATCCGCCGAGAGACACTCATCCCTGAAGGGGCAGTTGCGATTCCTCACCAACCGGGTCGATTACAAATGCTTGGAATAGTCACGGCGGTGCTCGCAATTGAGGCCGGGGTTGTTCACCTCGTATTGCCTGAAGGGATCATTCGAGTCGTTGCGCTACTACTGTCGCTGTGGGCCCTCGTGTTCGTGTGGGGTCTAATCGCCGCGGAGCGAATTCGTCCCAGCTATTTCGACGACAAGACCGTCGTGCTTCGTCGCGGACGAACGCTTTTTACGGAAATACCAACGACCTCCGTGCACAGTGTGACGGACTCCCCTTCATATACTTCTGCGGTCGAGGTCGCCGATGGCGTACTCACATTCGGCGGTCCTGCCGGAACAGACACACTCATCTGCCTACATGAGGACGTGCTGGCCTATCCCGATCGCTACCCGTGGCAGCGACCAGTTCCCGTACGCGTTAGGAAGATACGTTACTACCGCGGTAACGGAACCAAGGTGCCTAGCGCTTCTTCCCGATAATGAAGTAGCCAACCCAGCCAAACGTGTTAACTGCGCCGATAATCGGAGTCCACAGCCACTTCGGGCCACGAATCCTCTTGGAATTGGTCCGAGCGAGGTCGCGAAGCGCAAAGGCCTTGCCTGCCGTATCGATCGTGGCCAGGACGCCAGCAATTGTCTTCTGATCCGAAGACAAGCTGTTCCATGCGTCCTTGATGGTGTCGATGAACTCATTGTTTTTAGCCATGGTTTGAAGTTTAGCCGGTCGGGTTGATCGTCGATAAGCGTGTTGCCCCTCTCGCAAAATTTCGGATATTTCTTTTATCTAGGGTCCAATGCACAATATAGTGATCAAACACTTGTGCGAGCAATGTTTAGCTCATTACAGTCACTGGTAACGCAATTTTTACGACCTAAGGAGCGCAAAAATGTTCCCAGAACCGCTACTACATGTCATAACCGAACGCATCGAATGCGAGCCCATTGGCGCAACTTTCTATCTTCACGGGGACGGATTCACATCCATACTCGAATCTATTTACGCATATAGGATCGACACACGAAATCCCACTCGGGGACTCGGAGACATCGCAAATCTTCTCGCCCAATTTCCAGCGCCACTATCCACGCAATATGTGGACACCCCGTACCTCGACGAGCTGTGCGAAGACTACCTAATCCTCGACTACGCCCGGCGCGAAGTGACGCTCAGGATCGACAATTATAAGCCGGACCGTTGCACGTTTGACCATGAGAACGTTAAGCCACTTTACGAATTGGCTCGTGCTCACAACACGGACATGTATATGCAGCCGCCGCCACTTCTTGAACGCAAAGTCATACGCGTTATCTCAAAGCGCAACGGCGAGTACTGTTCAGGCATGGATATCCTGCTCCCCGCCGGCGGAGACAGGATCCTGACCAATCTGCTTTCACTCCGGGATGAAGGATCCGTTACTGCGGAGATTTTGGCGCAATACCTATTCCACTGGAAGCCACCACACGTCCAGATTCGCCCCTTCCAGGACGCATTGCTTGGCGACGAATACGAGACGGTAGTGAAGCCACACTTCCCGAGCGACTATCCATTCCTCACCATTGATTCGCCGGAAAATTCATTGCGCCTGAGCGATAGTTCCGGCAGGTTGATCATGGTAGTCGACGTCAACGAAGACTCGATGAAGCGCGTACATGAACGGCTGACACAACCACGCCGAGAATCCATCACAGTTGACTTTCTTGCCGACACATCCTGGGCTGACTCCAGCCCTACAACTGTTAAAGGTCCGTTCTAACACTAATTCCGATTGCGTTAAGGGAGAGAAACCATGTCAACGGAGCTTTCGCGCCACGTCGACACCATCTCCCATGCCCTTTTCGCAATCAAGGACCTCTTTCACGACCCAGCAACGCTGCACTTCGACGACATCCACAAAGAGATGGAGCGCTTCGAAGCAGCCTTCAACGTCAAGGCAAGCCTCGACGCCTTCTTCGCATTCCTCTGCGAGCGCGATGAAGCTGGCCGCACCGTCGGCGCGAAACATCCGACCCAGTACTTACAGAAGAAGCTTGGCCTTGAGCCCAAGGAGGCCTACGACCGTCTCGCCCGTGGCCGCGACTACTACGGGGAGCCGGCCGTCGAGGAGACCGCAGACGACGCTGCTGATGCTGACCTCTTCGACTCCAACGCAGATTCCACGGCGGACGATGCCGCACAGGCGGCAGCGAAAGCAGCTGCACAGCAAGCGGCACGCGAGCAGGCGCGCCGCGAACAGGAAACGGCACGCCGAAACGCCGAGCGCGTCAATGCCGAAAAACAACGCGTGATTCGTCTCGAGCTGGATCGCCTCGTTGAGGCCGCCAAAGGTGCCCGCGCTCGTCTCCAGGCTAAGGCGCTCGCAGAGGCTCCGCGACGTACCGTCAAGGACCTGCGCGCAACCGTACGACGTTGGGTGGAGGAAGCCAACCGCGAACACCTCGACCCCGCGAACCCGAACGCAGGGATGGAGAAACGTGGACTCCACATCGGACCGCAGCGCGCCGACGGCACCCACAAGATCACTATCGACGCCACTGCTAGCGACACCGCATTGTTCAAGGCACTCACCGACAAGGGGCTAGCGCCGAACTCAAACATGCCGAAGGATGTCGACGACTACCGATCCCCAGCACAACGGGCCTACGACCAATTCGCCAAGATGCTGAAGCACTACGACACGTGCCAAAAGCCAACAGGTGGCGGCTGCGCATCTGTCGTCGTCTCCGTGACGCTCGACGAGATCGCCGATGCCTCCCCAACCACAAGGTTTCAAACCAATACCGGCATCGACCTCACCGCGTTCGACCTCGTCCGCCTCGGCATGGACGGTACCGCTGACTTCATCCTGACCGTTGATGGCGCCACCGCACTGCCGTTGAACCTCTACCGCACAAACCGCCTTGCATCACTGGCGCAGAGGATCACACTGCTCGCGGTGCAGGGCGTATGTGCCTGGACGGGGTGCACCGCCCCGCTGACCCAGGCCGAGATCCACCACATCACGTCGTGGCTGCAGGGCGGCGACACCAACATCGATAATCTCGCGGCCCTCTGTAGAACCCATCACCGATGTAACAACGACTTCAAAGACCACAGAGGCAACACGAGTCACATCGAACGGGACCACGCAACTGGCCGCGTGGGTGTGAAGCAACCCGGATCCACCAAGATTAGGTTCAATCATGCAGATGCGGCAGAAAACTCAGCCGTCAATCGGATCCGTAAACGAAACCACCGACTGAACACAGCCACAGCGAAACCACCACCGCGCGAGCCTGCCGAGCCGCCATCATGGGCTAAACACCAATCCCCTTACCCGCCGTTTTAGGCTGCCACCGGAAACTCGCCTGCCTCGAACGTTGGTGGGCGCTAGCCTGCCCAAGCCCCAATGGCGAATTGCTAAGCCAGCTCGACGATCTCCATGTACTCGTCGCTCCACATATCTTCATCGCCCTCCGGCATGATGATGACCCGCTCTGGCTCGAGCGCCCGCACCGCACCCGGATCGTGGGTGACCAGCACCACCGCTCCCGTGTACGTCTTCAGCGCATCGAGGACCTGTTCGCGGGATTGTGGGTCGAGGTTGTTGGTGGGCTCGTCGAGAAGCAACACGTTCGCACGCGAGGAAACCAGCGTCGCCAGCGCTAGGCGAGTCTTCTCGCCGCCAGAAAGGGTGCCCGCCGGCTGATCGAGCTTGTCGCCGGAGAACATGAAGGCACCAAGCAGCCCACGCAGGTCCTGTTGGCCAGCGTCGGGGCAAGCCTCGATCGTGTTTTCCCACACCGACTTGGAGCCGTCGATCGTGTCGTGCTCCTGGGCAAAGTAGCCAATCTTGAGGCCATGGCCGGAGACGACGCCACCCTCCCCGTCGGTGCGCTCCACCCCGGCGAGCAGCTTGAGCAAAGTAGTCTTGCCCGCACCATTCGTGCCGAGAACGACCACCCGGGATCCCTTGTCCACCGCAAGATCGACGCCCGCGAAGACTTCGAGCGAGCCGTACATCTTTGTCAACCCCTTGCCGAAGAGCGGGGTCTTGCCGCACGGCGCCGGCTCAGGGAACGAGATGGAGGCGACCTTGTCGGCGACGCGGACCTCGTCGAGCTCCCCCATCATGCGCTCGGCACGCGCCAGCATCTGCTTCGCCGCGGCCGCCTTAGTGGCTTTCGCGCCGAGCTTGGCGGCCTGCTTCTGCAGGGCCGAGGCCTTCTTCTCCGCGTTGGCGCGCTCGCGGCGCCGCCGGGCCTCGTCGAGGGCGCGTGCGTCCTTGTACTTGGAAAAGCCCATGTTGTACACGTCGGCCTCCGCGCGGACGGCGTCGAGGAACCAGACCTTGTTGCAGACGGCGTCGAGAAGCTCAACGTCGTGCGAGATCATGATCAACCCGCCCTCGTGCTTGGACAGGAAGTTACGCAGCCAGGTGATGGAGTCGGCGTCGAGGTGGTTGGTGGGCTCGTCGAGGAGCAGCGTCGTCTTCGACTTACCCGATCCCTGGCGAGAAGCAAAGAGAATTTGGGCCAGTTCGACGCGGCGACGCTGACCACCCGAAAGCGTCTTAAGTTTCTGATCAAGCACCCTGGCCGGAAGCCCCAAATTGTCACAGATCTGCGCCGCTTCAGCGTTGGCCTCGTAGCCGCCGAGCGCCTGGTAGCGCTCCTCCAGGCGGGAGAACTTCGCAATCGCCTTGTCACGCTCCGCCCCGTCGGTCTCCTCCATGATCTTCTGCTGCTTCGCCATGGAGCGTTGAATCTGATCAAGCCCACGGGCGGAGAGCACACGGTCGCGGGCGGTCTGCTCGATGTCGCCTTCCTTGGAATCCTGCGGGAGGTAGCCGATCTCGCCCGCCCGGGTCACCGAGCCGCCGTAGGGTTCGGTCTCCCCCGCCAGGATGCGCATCGTCGTCGTCTTACCGGCACCATTGCGGCCGACGAGCCCGATGCGGTCGCCGGGTTGGACGCGGAGGTGCTGGCCTGGGGCGTCGAGAAGCGTGCGGGCCCCGACGCGGACCTCGAGATCATTGGTGACAATCACGGGTTGCTACCTTACAAGCCCGGTCAAACCACGAAAAAGAATCTGTAAAACCGCTTGACGCAGCCTGTGCATCAATTCATAATCTTCTTTACGTGTCGTCGGCACGTCTTGTTCTCCTTTTCGAGAGGTTTCCATGAAGAAGACCCCCCCTTTCCGCGCTCGCGCTGAGCGTGGCCATGTCTACCACGCTGGTTGTCACACCTGCTGAAGCTCAGCCGGCAGCGCCGAATTTCCAACAGATCCAGAAGCAGATTGACGCCACTACCCGCAACGCGCTCATGAATCTGTGGGGCCCCTACGAGCAGCTGATTCGTACCTTCCCGCAGCTCAAGCCGGTCCTCGATCCGCTGGTCGCACAGTTCCTCCCTCCCCGGAAGCCTGTCGCAGGACCGAGGACCACCGCAAATTCTCTCTTCAACGCGATCAATGCGGGCGTCGATACCTACAACCGGGCGCACCCAGTGCCAACAGGGGGGCCGCGTTTTCCCGTCCGAGTACAATGAAGCGCAGCCCGCAGCTGGACGCAATGGCACAGCGAATCGCGAATGAGGCTGTCAACGGCAACACAAATATCAACGGATTAATCGAAAACTACCGGACGCCTGCACCATTCGAATTCCACACCGCAATCTGGGAGACGAGCGACAAACCCCACAGCGAAACGGAAGACAAGCTGCGCGCCGGCAATGAAGAGTACTTCAATCCCGGAGGCTACCACTGGCACTACGCAGGCACCGCGGTGGCTGAGCGTAATGGCAAGTATGCCTTCATCGTCGTATACGGCGGCAAGTCCGAGTACGGTATTGAGGACCTCTAAGACATAGCCTCAACGCAGAATGAAGCTCCCGCGTACCTTTTCTACGGTACGGGGGAGCTTCTGACTTTTGTAGGTCTCTACACAGCAAACCCGAGCGCGCGCAACTGCTCGCGTCCCTCTTCCGTGATGAACTGTGGGCCCCACGGCGGCATCCAGACCCAGTTGAGCTCGAGGTCGTCGACGGCAGTGTTCGAAACCACGGCTGAGGTGGCCTGCTCCTCGATCACGTCAGTCAGCGGGCACGCCGGCGAGGTGAGCGTCATGTTGAGCACCGCGACGGTCTTGCCCTCGCGCTCCTCGATCCACAGGTCGTAGACCAGGCCGAGGTCAACAACGTTGATGCCCAGCTCCGGGTCGATGACATCGTGGAGGTACTCCTCTACTTCACCGACCAACTTGAGTTGCTCTTCGGTTTGCTGTGGTCGCTCGGACTGCTTGTTCGATTCGGTCACAGTTACTCCTTTTCTTCCAATGCATCCGACGTTGCCGCCTGGAATGCCTTCCAGCCGAGCAGCGCGCACTTCACACGAGCCGGAAACTGGGAAACGCCCGCAAAGGCGACCCCGTCGCCGATCATCTCCGCGTCGCCTTCGAGGGTGCCGCGGGAGGTGATCATCTCGTCGAAAGCTTCGAGCTTCTTCATCGCCTCGGCGACCGGCAGCCCGATGACCTCCTCAGCCATCACCGAGGTCGAAGCCTGGGAGATGGAGCACCCTTCGGCGTCGTAGGAGACGTCCTCGACGGTGGAGCCATCTTCGGACAGGTGAACACGGAGCGTCAGCTCGTCGCCACAGGACGGGTTGACGTGGTGCACCTCTGCCTCATAAGGCTCGCGGAGCCCGGCGTGCTGCGGGTTTTTGTAGTGGTCCAGGATGACTTCCTGGTACATGGATTCGAGGTTCATCGTGCGAAAAACTCCTTCGCTTTGGCAATAGAGGCCACCAGGGTATCTACCTCGTCGAGAGTGTTGTACAGGTAGAAGCTGGCCCGCGAGGTCGACTGCAGGTCGAGGCCGCGGTGCGCTGGCCACGCACAGTGGTGGCCGGTGCGAATCGCAACGCCTTCAGAGTCGAGCACCTGCCCCAAGTCATGCGGGTGGACACCGTCGACAGTGAACGAGATCGCGCCACCGCGATTCTCAGCCGTCAGCGGGCCAGCGATGCGCAGCCCGTCGATCGCCTGCATCTGCTCCAGGGCGTACGCGGTGAGCTCATGCTCGTGGGCTTGGATCTCGTCCATTCCGATCTCCGTGAGGAAACGCACTGCCTCGCCGAGCCCGACAACCTGCGAGGTCATTTGGGTCCCCGCCTCGAAGCGCTGCGGGGCAGGAGCGAAGGTGGATTCCTCCATGCGCACGACCTCGATCATGGATCCACCGGTCAAGAACGGCGGCAGCTCGTTGAGGTGCTTGGAGTACACCGCGCCCACACCACTGGGGCCGCACATCTTGTGCCCGGAGAAGGCAGCGAAGTCAACGTCCAAGGCGTGGAAATCGACCGGCATGTGCGGCACGGATTGGCAAGCGTCGAGCACGGTGAGAGCCCCGACAGCCTTTGCGCGGCGCACCATCTCCTCGACATCTGCAACCGCACCGGTGACGTTTGACTGGTGGGTAAAGGCGACCACCTTGACGGAGTTGTCGAGCTCGAGCGAGTCGAGGTCGATGCGCCCGTCCGGGGTCATCTTGTACCACTTCAACGTCGCGCCTGTGCGACGGGCAAGCTCCTGCCAGGGCACCAGGTTCGCGTGGTGCTCAAGCTCGGTGATCACGATCGTGTCCTCAGGCCCGACCGCGAGCGAGCCCGCCCGCGAGTCACCCAGGACGTGCGCAACCAAGTTCAGGGCTTCGGTGGCGTTTTTGGTGAACGCGATCTCGTCGTTACGCGCGCCTACGAACGCCGCGATCGCCTCGCGGGCCGATTCGTAGGCGTCGGTCGCCTCCTCTGCGAGAAGGTATGAACCGCGGTGCACGGGAGCGTTGTAGCCGAGCACGAAGTCGCGCTCAGCGTCCCACACCCGCTGCGGGCGTTGCGACGTCGCCCCCGAATCCAGGTACACCAACGGCTTTCCGCCGCGCACGGTGCGCCCCAGGATCGGGAACTCTTGCCGGATTGCAGTTACGTCGAGCGGCATTAGATGAACTTCTCGTAGCCTTCGGCCTCGAGCTGATCAGCGAGGGAAGCATCGCCGGTCTTGACGATCTTGCCGTCCGCGAAGACATGGATGAAGTCCGGCTTGACGTAGTTCAGGATGCGCTTGTAGTGCGTAATCATGAGCACTCCACCACCGGTTTCGTCCTGGTAGCGGTTGATGCCCTCGGAGACGATGCGAAGCGCGTCGACGTCGAGGCCGGAGTCGGTCTCATCCATGACGGCGAACTTCGGCTTCATCAGGGAAAGCTGCATGACCTCGTGGCGCTTCTTCTCGCCACCGGAGAAGCCTTCGTTGACGGAACGCTCGGAGAAGGAAGCATCCATCTGGAGTGCCTCGCGCGCTGCGTTGAGCTCGGAAACCCACTCGCGCAGCTTCGGAGCCTCACCGCGCACTGCGGTGACAGCGGAGCGCATGAAGTTCGAGGAGGACACGCCTGGGACCTCGACCGGGTACTGCATGGCAAGGAAGAGGCCTGCGCGTGCGCGCTCGTCGATATCCATTTCCAGGATATTTTCGCCGTCGAGCAGCACCTCGCCTTCGGTCACCTCGTACTTCGGGTGGCCGGCGAGGGTGTAGGCAAGGGTGGACTTGCCAGAGCCGTTGGGGCCCATGATGGCGTGGGTTTCGCCGCCCTTAATGGTCAGGTTGACGCCCTTGAGGATGGGCTTCGGCTCCTGGCCTTCCTCGGAGGGAAGGACGTTGGCGTGCAGGTTCTTAATTTCGAGGGTGGACATAGAAGCTCCTTTTAGTTTTCGTTGCGCTCGAGTTCGCCGGCGACGCGGGCGATCAGGTCTTCGCGGACCGACTCGATTGGGATCTGGTTGAGGACCTCGTTAAAGAAGCCACGGATAATCAGACGGGTGGCGTCTTCCTCGCGGATACCGCGGGAGCGCAGGTAGAACAGCTGGTCGTCGTCGAAGCGGCCGACGGTTGCTGCGTGGCCTGCTCCTGCGATTTCGCCGGTTTCGATTTCCAGGTTCGGGATTGCGTCGGCGCGTGCACCGTCGGTGAGCACCAGGTTGCGGTTGGTTTCGTAGGTGTCGGTGCCTTGGGCTTCGGCGCGGATGAGCACGTCGCCGACCCAGCAGGTGCGGGCCTCGGGCAAGCCGGAGGCCTTGTCGCCTTGGAGGGCGCCCTTGTAGAGCACGTTGGAGCGGCAGTTCGGTACGCCGTGATCGACGAGCAGGCGGTTTTCAATGTACTGGCCCGCATCGGCGAAGTACACGCCGGTCAGCTCAGCGTCGCCGCCCGGTGCTTCGAAGGACACGCGTGGGGAGATTCGCACGACCTCGCCGCCAAAGGTTGCGACATGGTGACGCAGGGTTGCATCGCGCTTGACGACGATCGCCTGCTGGCCAACATGTACTGCATCAAGATCCCATTCGGCGTCGATGACGGCATTGACGCGGGAGCCCTCACCGATGACCCAGTTGACGTTGTCGGCGTGAGTGCCGGATCCCTCGTAGCGCACCAGCACGGTTGCGCCGGAGTTCGCGCCGGTCTCGACAACGATGGTGCCAAACGTCGTGACGTCTGCGCCTGCACCGGTCACAGTGATGGTGATTGTGTCGTTGAGCTCGACGTTTGCTGGCACCGATACCAGGGTGGCGTTTTCGGAGGAGGTCCACGCCTGGGCGGCGATGCGGTCGACGGGGGCTCCGGCGGCGGTCACGCGGTCGTCGTCAAGCGCAACTTGCTCAACGGTGACCTCAGACGGAGCGTCAACTGTGATCTGGGCGGGAGCCTGCGGCGCGAACTGGCCGTTGTGCAGGCCGCGCAGGCGACGTAGGGAGACGAAGCGCCAGACCTCGTCGCGGCCGCCGGGGATGTCGAAATCCTCAACGTTGAAGGAGGAGTACAGGTCGCCCTTGTTGTTGTGTGTGGTGGCGTTCTTGACGGTTTCAGCCATTTAGCCCACCGATCCTTCCATTTGCAGCTCGATGAGACGGTTCAGCTCGAGGGCGTACTCCATTGGCAGCTCCTTGGCGATCGGCTCGACGAAGCCGCGCACGATCATTGCCATTGCCTCTTCCTCGGCGATGCCGCGGGACATGAGGTAGAACAGCTGGTCCTCGGAAACCTTGGACACCTTCGCCTCGTGGCCGAGCGTGACACGATCGTTACGAATGTCGTTGTATGGGTACGTGTCCGAGCGGGAAATGTTGTCGACCAGAAGCGCGTCGCATTCAACGTTGGATGCGGAGTCGTGCGCGTTGGCGTTGACCTGGACCAAGCCACGGTATGCGGCACGGCCACCGCCGCGGGCGACGGACTTGGACACGATCGACGACGACGTGTGCGGAGCCATGTGCGTCATCTTCGCACCGGTGTCCTGGAACTGGCCCTCACCTGCGAAGGCGACGGAGAGCACCTCGCCACGGGCGTGCTCACCGGTCATCCAGACGGCCGGGTACTTCATGGTCACCTTGGAGCCAATGTTGCCATCGACCCACTCCATGGTCGCGCCCTCTTCAGCCTTGGCACGCTTGGTGACCAGGTTGTAGACGTTGTTCGACCAGTTCTGAATGGTGGTGTAGCGGCAGCGGCCGCCCTTCTTCACGATGATTTCCACCACCGCGGAGTGCAGGGAGTCCGACTTGTAGATCGGGGCGGTGCAGCCCTCGACGTAGTGCACGTACGCGTCCTCGTCGACAATGATCAACGTGCGCTCGAACTGGCCCATGTTCTCGGTGTTGATGCGGAAGTAGGCCTGCAGCGGGATGTCCACGTGGACCCCCGGCGGGACGTAGATGAAGGAGCCACCAGACCACACTGCGGTGTTCAGCGCGGAGAACTTGTTGTCGCCGGCCGGAATGACGGAGCCGAAGTACTCCTTGAACAGGTCCTCGTGCTCACGCAGCGCGGTGTCAGTATCGACGAAGATGACACCCTTTTCCTCCAGGTCCTCGCGGATCTGGTGGTAGACAACCTCGGACTCGTACTGTGCTGCAACGCCTGCAACGAGACGCTGCTTCTCTGCCTCGGGGATGCCCAGCTTGTCGTAGGTGTTCTTGATGTCCTCCGGCAGATCTTCCCAGGAGGTCGCCTGCTTCTCGGTGGAGCGGACGTAGTACTTAATGTTGTCAAAGTCGATGCCGGAGAGGTCTGCGCCCCAGGTCGGCATCGGCTTCTTTTCAAAGATCTCGAGCGCCTTGAGACGCTGGTTCAGCATCCATTCCGGCTCTTCCTTGATGCCGGAAATGTCGCGGACAACGTCCTCGTTGAGGCCGCGTCGCGCGGATGCGCCGGCAACATCGGAGTCGTGCCAGCCGTAGTTGTAAGCGCCGATGGACTCGATGATCTCGTCGTCGTTCATCGGCTTTTCAAGACCTGGCGTTGGCTTTGCTTCAGTCATTGTCAGCCGCTCCTTTCGTTTCGTTTCCCGCCTTTGGGGCGAGAGGGATGTTAGTCGTGCAGATGCCGTGTCCGTCCACAATAAGGGCGAGCGGTTGCACATGCGTATCGACGATGCGCGCAATGGCCTCGTGTTCCGCCTCGCACAATTCTGGATGCTCAGCCGCTACCGCGGAGACTGGACAGTGGTGTTGGCACAGTTGGATACCTGCTGGCGTACGCCTGACGGTGGGCTCGTATCCGTGGGCTTCGAGCGCGGCAGCAACAGCTTGCACTGCTGCTTCCGGGTCGTCACTGTCAGCACCAGTCTGGACATCTGCGAAGATGCGTTCGGCCCTCCTGCGAGCGAATTCACGCACTGCTTCCTCGCCGCCGATAGATTCGATCACATCAACGGCCTCAAGTGCGATGGTGTCGTAGCTCGTACCGAACTCTTCCCTGCCCTTGACGGTGAGCTGGAAGTGCTTTGCCGGACGGCCGCGGGATGCCTGATCCCCTGCTACCGCACGCGGCGGGCAGGTTTCTGCCATCCCTTCTTCAACGAGTTTGTCCAGATGACGTCGTACGCCGGCGGGCGAAAGTCCAAGCTCGGTGCCGATTTCGGCCGCCGCAACGGGCCCTTGTTTGAGCAGGATAGACATCACCTGCGAACGGGTTGTTCCGTTCACGCGGTATGCAGTGTCTTTCTCTGCCACCATGCAACCCCTTTCCTTGGCTCTCTGCTCGCCTTTACACAACACTAGTGTGTCGTAATTATTCCCGCCGAAGCGGGTCTCCTTGGCGTGGCGCGCACCAAGTAAGCTCTAGCGACGTGACTGCCCAGCCTCCCCGCTCGCCGAGATTGCCGCGTCTGCGGCGCCCTGGCCGTGCGGTCCTTGCGGAGTTTCCCCACATGGGGCGGCCCGGTTCGCGTTCCTCGGAGCTGCACAATCCGTCACCCGGGTTTGATGGCGGTTCGTCCATTCCACAACCGTCTTACCGGGAGCGGGACCGGTTTTTCATTTTGCGCTGGCTCGGAGCCCTGGGCGCGTGTCTCATCGCGCTCGGTGGTTTAGGTGGCGGGGCGCTCCCAGTCGTCGATAATCCGTGGTTCGCCTTCCCCTTTGGGGCCACCATGAGTCGAATGATGCTGGCTTCTAACGCCATCGTGCTCATCGGCGTGGGCATGCTTGTCGCGTCATGGCTGATTATGGCGCCGTTTGTCGGCGCAGGTGGGCACGCACCGCGCATCGGAGCACCGGCGTTGCAGCGCACGTTCGTCGCATGGGTGCTGCCACTCATGTTGACCGCGCCCCTGTTTACTCAGGACATTTATTCTTATTTGGCTAACGGCGCGATTGTGCGCATGGGGCTTGATCCGTACGCCGCCGGGCCAGTAGAGATCCTCGGCGTCGACCACCCACTGGCCAGGTCCGTGCCGTTCATTTGGGCGCACTCTCCAAGCCCGTACGGGCCGGTTGCACTCGGCATCGCGGCGTTAATTTCCATTGTTACCGCCGATGCAGTGTTTTGGGGGGTCTTCCTGCACCGTGTGCTTTCTGTCGCGGGATTGCTCGCAGCATCGTGGGGGTTGCGTGCACTTGCGCAGCGTTGCGGTGTCAACGCCTCGGCTGCACTGTGGCTCGGCCTGCTCAACCCACTGACCATCCTGCACCTGGTCGGAGGTATTCACAACGAGGCGTTACTGGTCGGCTTCGTCCTCGTCGGCCTCGAGCTCGGGCTCAGAGCAGTCGATCCGATCCGAACTGGCGATGCAACCTTCCGTACTTGGATCATCCTGATAGCATCGGGCGCCCTCCTCTCCTGTGCGGGGTTGGTGAAGGTGACCGGGTTCATCCCGCTGGGGTTTATTGGCATGGCGCTCGCGCGCAGTTTTCACCTCAAGGGAGTCTCTACGGTGCGCTCCATTGCGCGGGCAGTCGCCGTGCAAACGCTTATTTTCTTAGCGACGATCACACTCGTCTCCCTCGGTACCGGCATCGGGTTCGGGTGGGTGACGGGACAGGGCGGTGCTGCGTCGATACGCAGTTGGCTCTCGCTGACCACCGACATCGGCGTCATCAGCGGATTCATTGGGATGCTGCTGGGACTTGGCGATCAGACCGAGGCGATACTCGTCATTACGCGTGGCGCAGGGCTCGCCGTAGCTGCAGCGTTCGCGGTCCGCATGTTGTGGGCCACGTTCAAGGGCACGATCCACCCCGTCGGCGGGCTCGGCGTATCCATGCTGGTGCTCGTGATTCTGTTTCCGGTGGTGCACCCTTGGTATCCGCTCTGGGCGATCTTGCCGCTAGCGGCTTGGGCGAACCGGTTCTTTTTCCGGGTGATTGTGGCGTCTTATAGCGCGGTTTTTAGTTTCCTTGTACTCCCGCGCGGGCTGGCACTGCCGCCGTTTGCTGTGGTGACAATCTACGGGTCTGCTGCTGTTGCGTTCGCTGCGTTGGTGCTCGTTGCCTGGTTGGGTTTCCGGTACTGGCGGGGCCGCGGGCTAGACTGATCGGCCATGAGTGATCTTGCTCTTGAAGTCGACAATGTCGTCAAGGAGTACGGCGAAAAGCGGGCTGTCGACGGGCTGACGTTTACCGCGCGACGTGGTGAACTTTTGGCACTGCTCGGCCCGAATGGTGCCGGCAAAACGACGACGATTGAGATGTGCGAGGGGTTTACCACACCAACCTCCGGGTCTATCCGGGTGCTTGGCATCGACCCTGTTACGCAACCGCAGAAGGTCCGTGACCGCATCGGCATCATGCTGCAAGGGGGCGGATCCTATGCGTCGTTAAAGGTTCGCGAGATCCTGCAGCTCGCTGCGCGGTACAACACCAATCCTCACGACCCGGACTGGCTTATAGAGCTGCTCGGGCTCGAAGGCGTAGCGAAGACCACGTACCGCCGCCTGTCGGGTGGCCAACAGCAGCGACTGTCGCTCGCGCTCGCGATGATTGGTCGCCCAGAACTAATCTTCCTCGACGAACCCACTGCAGGCATGGATGCCCAGTCGCGCCTCGCAGTATGGGACATCATCCAGGCGATGAAGCGTGACGGCACCACTGTGCTCCTTACCACCCACTTGATGGACGAAGCGGAAACGCTCGCCGACGACGTTGCGATCATTGACCATGGCAAACTCGTCGCCCAAGGCTCCCCAGCGGAGTTGACCAGTCATGAGGAGTACCCGGTTGTTGCTGTCCGCACGGACCGTAAGCTCGATGTGCACCTGCTTAACGACGAACTCCGAGCGCTCGACATTACCGCCGAGGCAGTCAGCCCTCAGCGCTACCGAATTCTTGGCGCCGGTTCCCCGGCCGTCATCGAAGCGCTTGCGCGAAGTGCTGCCCAGCAAAACGTGCTGATCCGGGATTTGTCGATGTCGCACCGCGACCTTGAGGACGTCTTTTTGGATATCACCGGACGAGAGTTGAGGAGCTAACGCAATGACCACGCAAGCCCAGACCACCGACCGAGCTCTTACCCCTGGTATTTTCACGCCGAACCCGCAACGTGCATCACTTGCACAGATGGCACTGGCACAAGGCCGCGTTGAAGCAAGGCTGATGCTGCGCCACGGCGAGCAGCTCCTCGTCAACCTCATCATCCCTGCTGCGGTGCTCATCGCAGCCACGCACATGCCGATGTTTGGCGACGACACCGACTTCAACGCACTCGTTCCGATGGTGTTTGCTGTTGCTGCTACCTCGGCTGGCTTCACGGGCCAGGCGATTGCCCTTGCGTTTGATCGTCGATACGGAGCGCTCAAGCGCGTGGGCGCCTCGGGCGTGCCACCATGGACCATTGTCGCCGGGAAAATCTTCGGTGTTCTCGCCACCGTTTTGGTACAGATCGTCGTCCTCGGCGCAATTGCCCTGTACCTGGGCTGGCGGGTCTCGGTCGCAGGCGCTGGATTCGGCCTGATTACCCTGCTGTTCGGCGTGGCGGCGTTTACCGCCATGGGACTACTGATGGGCGGCACGTTGAGCTCCGAGCTAGTCCTTGCGCTGGCAAACCTGATCTGGATTGCGTTCATGGGCATCGTTGGATGGGTGGTCTATTCCGGGGACCTTTCTAGTGCCGGCGTATGGAATGCTGTGCCCACGGTCGCGCTAGCCGGCGCTTTGGCAGATGCTGTTGACCTGCGTTTTAACGTGTCGGCTTGGGTCTCGCTCGCAGTATGGACTGTCCTAGCGATCATCGGGGCGGTGCGCCTGTTCCGCTTTGACGACTAACCGCGATACACTCAAGCCGTTATTCATCCGAAAGTTGGAGAAGTTTTGTCGACCACCACTGCCCAACCAAAGTCCCAAAGCCGTTTCAAAGAGGCCTGGGAAGATCCCTCACTCCACCTGCAGCGCGTTCTCGGCATGGTGCTGCTCATCTGCCAAGGTGGCATTACGGTCACCGGCTCGCTTGTTCGCGTGACCGGTTCCGGTCTCGGTTGCGACACCTGGCCGCTGTGCCACGAGGGCTCACTCGTGCCGGTTGCGGGCGCTGCACCTTGGATTCACCAGACAATCGAGTTTGGTAACCGCCTGCTCGCCTTCGTCGTCGCCGCTGCCGCAGTCCTTGTCCTAATTGCGGTATACAAAGCGAAGCGCAGCGACGCAATCAAGACGATGGCTTGGGTTTCCTTCCTCGGCGTTGTTGTCCAGGCCGTCATCGGCGGCATTTCAGTACGCCTCGACCTGCAATGGTGGTCCGTCGCGGTGCACTTCCTGCCGTCGATGCTGCTCGTGTGGGTTGCGGCAGTGCTCTACATGCGCATCGCAGAAACCGATGCGGCCGAGCCGACGCGCCGCTTCCCCGCGCATGCTCAGACCTGGACTGTCATCGCCGCCGTCGCGCTCTGCTTTGTCCTCGTTACCGGCACTATGGTTACCGGCTCGGGTCCACACTCGGGTGATTCCGGTGTTGGCATGGAAGGTCGTCTCGACCTCGACACCCGGATGCTCGCCTATGTCCACGCCATCTGCATGTACGTCTACCTAATCGCAACCTTCGTCGTCGCTTTCATCTTGCGCCGCTCTGATGCCCCTGCAGACGCAAAACGAACCGTCTGGGTGCTCATTGCATTGATTTTTGTGCAGTGGGCCATCGGCGTCATCCAGTTCAGGATGGGTGTTCCACGCTGGACAATCCCAGCCCACATCGGCATGTCATCAACGGTCGTAGCATTTAGTGCATTCCTTTTCGCACACGGAAAGCGTCGTTTGCCTACGCTAGTGTGACATGAAGGCAATTCTTGTTACCAAACATGGCGGCCCGGAGGTACTCGAATACACCGAGGTCGCCGATCCCGTTCCAGGCGAGGGGCAATTGCTTGTCGACGTCGACTATGCCGGCGTCAACTACATAGACACGTACTTCCGCTCCGGAACGTACGCCTCTGAGCCTCCCTACACCCCCGGCACCGAAGGTTGCGGCCGAGTGGTCGACGACCCATTGGGGGAAATCGCGCCGGGTACGCTCGTCGCTTGGCACGACGCTCCAGGGTCCTACGCAGAAAAGGTTGCAGTCGACCGCAACCGTCTCGTCGCAGTGCCGGAAGGCGTGCAGCCCGAGGTTGCGGCATCCATGCTTCTACAGGGGATGACCTCGCACTACCTTCTCCACGGTGTTCGAGATACCAGGCCGGGAGACACCATGGTCATCACTGCTGGCGCCGGTGGCGTCGGCCTTATCCTGACCCAGATGGCTGCGGCGCTCGAAACCACGGTTTATTCGATTGTTTCTAGTGACGAGAAAGAGGATCTCGCGTACAAAGCCGGAGCGACCAAGGTGTTCCGCTACGGAGACAAGGGCTCCGCTCTCGCAGAGGAGATCAAGGAAGCCAACGGTGGCAAGGGCGTCAACGTGGTCTACGACGGCGTTGGCAGGGACACTTTCCAGTTCGCCCTTGAGGTCACAGGCCCGCGCGGCCTCGTGTGCTCCTTCGGTTCCGCGTCGGGCGACGTGGAGCCGTTCAAGATTCAAGAGTTGAACCAGCACGGAGCACTGTACCTCACCCGCCCCTCGCTGAAGCACTACGTTGCCACAGACGAGGAGTTCCTCATGCGCGCACAGGCAGTTGTCCGTGCGATCGAGGACGGCACCGTCCGGATGCGCGTCCACCCGCCGTATGAGCTCAAGAACGCCCGCAAAGCCCATGAGGATCTGCAGGCGCGTAAGACCACAGGTTCTGTAGTGCTCAAGATCGAGCGGGATTAATCGAGCGGGATTAGAAGAGCAGTTCTCCTATAGTCTCCCAGCCAAGCACGGCGTCAAAGGACAGACCGAGGAACAGGGCCGCGAGGTAGTTGTTCGACAAGATGAACAGCTTTAGCGGCTTGACCTTCTCGCCTCGCACGATGCCGTTGTGCAGCTTGGTCGCCATGACGAGGAATGCGACACCGGATACCACGGCAATCACGAGGTAAATCCACGACGCAGCCGGCACGAGGCCAAACGAGACAATGACGGTCAGCCAGGAGTACAGCACGATCTGACGGCTGGTTTCTTCTGGCGAGGCCACCACCGGCAGCATCGGCACATTCGCACGCGCGTAGTCTTCCCTGTACTTCATTGCTAGCGCCCAGGTGTGCGGTGGCGTCCAGAAGAAGATGATCAGGAACATCACGATGGCCTGCCACCAGTGGTCTGGCGTTCCGTCGGTGACGTTGTCGCGGATCACGGCCCAGCCGACGAGCACCGGCATGCAGCCAGCCGCGCCGCCCCAAATCACGTTTTGCCACGTGCGGCGCTTGAGCCACTTCGTGTAGACGAAGATGTAGAACGCGTTGGTCAAGATGATGAAGAACGCCGCCAACCAGGACTTACAGAGCAAACCAAGCCACAGCACACTGATGATCAGCAGTGCCCATGCAAAGATGGCGGCCTTTTGCTTGGTGATCTTGTGACGGACCAGCGGGCGGGCGCGCGTACGCCCCATTTTCTGGTCGATGTCGTAGTCGGCCACCATGTTGAACGTGTTTGCGGCGCCGGCACCCATCCAGCCTCCGAGGAGAGTTGCGAAGACGAGCCAAACGTGAACTTCGCCGCGGTCAGCCTGGAGCATCGCCGGGATTGCGGCGACCAGGAGTAGTTCAATGACCCTCGGCTTCGTCAACGCGAAATATGCCTTAATGGTCTCCAACAACTCTCTCCTTTTTATTCTTCAGGTGGCGCAGGGCACTCATACCTTTGGACGATGGTAGCCGTTCCCCCACTGTAGGCACGAATCGAACACGCCATAAGGGTCACGCAGTATGCTCTTGGGAGACCTCATCAGACTCAACTTAAGCGAGGAATGAAGTGACGCTGCCCCCCGAGCTGCAAGCCATGACTGTCCGCAACTACCCGTCGGATTGGACCGATACTGACACTCGTGCAGTTGATACTGCCCGCGTGCTGGCGGCCGACGCGGTGGAAAACTGCGGGTCCGGACACCCGGGTACGGCGATGTCCCTGGCGCCGCTCGCCTACACCCTGTTCCAGCGTGTGATGAATGTTGACCCGTCCGACAAGGATTGGGTTGGCCGCGACCGTTTCGTGCTATCCAACGGCCACTCGTCGTTGACCCAGTACGTGCAGCTTTATCTCGGCGGTTTCGGCCTCGAGCTGCAGGACTTGAAGGATCTGCGCACCTGGGGTGCAAAGACGCCGGGGCACCCGGAGTACAACCACACTGACCATGTGGAGATCACTACGGGTCCACTCGGCCAAGGCCTTGCCTCCGCTGTGGGCATGGCAATGGCTTCTCGACGAGAGCGCGGCCTCTTCGACCCTGAGACGCCTGCTGGCGAGTCCCCGTTCGATCACTACATCTATGCCATCGCCGGCGACGGCTGCCTCCAAGAAGGCGTTACCGCAGAGGCATCTTCGCTTGCAGGTACCCAGCAGCTGGGCAACCTCATCTTGTTCTGGGACGACAACCGGATCTCCATTGAGGACGACACCCAAATCGCATTTACCGAAGACGTGATGAAGCGTTACGAGGCCTACGGTTGGCAGACGCTGACCGTCGAGTCCGGCGAGGATGTCGTGGCAATCGAAGCAGCCGTCGCAGAGGCGAAGGCCGACACCACGAAGCCGACCATTATCCGTGTGAAGACCGTCATCGGCTACCCGGCCCCGAACCTGATGAACACTGGTGCTATCCACGGCGCAGCTCTCGGCGCGGACGAGGTAGCTGCGGTGAAGGCTGAACTCGGCTTCGATACCGACGTTCACTTCCCTGAGGAAGCCGACGTGATCAACCACACCCGCAAGCTGCGTGAGCGCGCAGCCGAAAAGCGTGCCCAGTGGGATGAGAAGTTCAACGCCTGGGCTGCGGCAAACCCGGAACGCAAGGCGCTGCTGGATCGCCTCACTGCCCGTGAGCTGCCTGCGGATTGGAAGAAGGACTTCCCCACTTGGGAACCGGATGCCAAGGGCCTAGCTACCCGAAAGGCTTCTGAAGCTGCGATCCAGGCTGCGGCCGCTATGCTGCCTGAGCTCTGGGGCGGTTCTGCGGATCTTGCTGGTTCCAACAACACCCTCATTAAGGGCGAGCCGTCGTTCGGTCCTGAGTCGATCTCTACGGAGATGTTCACGGCGAACCCGTACGGCCGCAACCTCCACTTCGGTATTCGTGAGCACGCGATGGGCGCTGTCATGAACGGCATTGCCTTGCACGGTGGCACTCGCGTATACGGTGGCACCTTCCTCATCTTCTCTGAATACCTCTACCCCGCCATCCGCGTTGCCGCACTGTCCGGCATCGATGGCTACTACGTGTTTACGCACGACTCGATCGGCCTCGGCGAGGACGGCCCAACTCACCAGCCGGTGGAGACTCTGGCTGCGCTGCGCGCTATCCCGGACGTTGCAGTGATTCGTCCGGCAGATGCGAACGAGACTTCTGCTGCGTGGATCGCGGCACTCGAGGCGAAGGAACAGCCGAAGGCCCTGGCCCTGTCGCGCCAGAACCTGCCGGTGCTCGAGGGCACCAAGGAGAAGGCGTTCGACGGTGTCGCCCGCGGCGCTTACGTCCTGGTTGAGGGTTCGAAGGAGACTCCGGACCTGATCATCATGGCGACCGGCTCCGAGGTGCAGTACGCGGTTGAGGCCGCCAAGGTGCTCGAGGAAGATGGCACCGCAACGCGTGTGGTTTCCGTGCCGTCCATTGATTGGTTCATGGAACAGGACGACGACTACATCGACGCTGTTTTGCCTCGCGAGGTCAAGGCCCGTGTGTCTGTCGAGGCAGCAACCTCCATGCCGTGGTTCCGCTTCCTCGGCGAGTTCGGCCGCGCTGTGTCGCTGGAGCACTTCGGTGCTTCTGCCCCGGGCGCGGAGCTCTTCGAACGCTTTGGTTTCACCACCGACAACGTTGTTCGCGTCGCCCGCGAGACTCTTGCATGCGTGCGAGATAACCGCAGCGTGCCAACGAGCCAGCGTGTCGGCGAAACTGAGTCCGAACCAACCCGCGGCGACGGAAAGTAGGAGTGCATGACTGCTATCGACGATCTGTACAACGTAGGCACGTCAACGTGGCTGGATGATCTGTCGCGTGAACGCATTGCTACCGGCAACCTTGCTGAAGTGAAGGCATCGAAATCGATTGTCGGCGTAACCACTAACCCGGCGATCTTCGCTGCGGCGATGAGCTCGGGCACACACTACGACGAGCAACTCGCCGAGTTGAAGGCTGCTGGATCTGCTGCTGATGCAGCGGTTTACGCAATGAGCGTCAAGGACGTTCAAGATGCGTGCGACCTGTTCCGCGATACGTTCGAGGCAACGGGTGGCAAGGACGGTCGCGTGTCCATTGAAGTAGATCCTCGCTACGCAGCCGACGAGGCAAAGACCATCGAACAGGCAAAGGAGCTCTGGAACCAGGTCGACCGGGAGAACTTGATGATCAAGATTCCCGCGACCGACGAGTCGCTTCCGGCCGTCACCGCCGCCCTCGCTGAAGGCATTTCGGTCAATGTGACGCTGATCTTCTCGGTAGAGCGCTACCAGCAGGTCATCGACGCGTACAAGGAAGGCATCCGTCAGGCTGCCGCGAACGGCCACGATGTCAGCACTATCCATTCGGTGGCATCGTTCTTCGTATCCCGTATGGATAGCGAGGTGGACAAGCGCCTCGAGGTCATCGGCACCGACGAGGCTCTCGCGCTTCGTGGCAAGGCAGGCATTGCGAACGCCCGCTTGGCGTATGCACTGTTCCAAAAGGAGTTCGAGGCGGAGCTCATCGACGAACTGCCTAACGGCGCGAACAAGCAGCGTCCGCTCTGGGCGTCAACGGGTGTGAAGAACCCTGAGTACCCTGCGACGATGTACGTCACGGAGCTGGCCGGACCGGATACTGTAAACACGATGCCGGAGAAGACTCTTGACGCGGCGCTCGCGGATGGCGGTGTGCACGGCGACACGCTCACCGGCACCGAAGCTGTCTCCCGCGAGGTGTTTGCGGCGCTGCGTGAGGTTGGCATTGACGTTGAGGATGTCGTCGCCACGCTAGAGCGCGAAGGCGTAGAGAAGTTTGTGGACGCGTGGCAGGAGCTGCTCGATTCGATGACAGCTAAACTCGCCTAATGTGACTAACCCACTCCGTTCCCCTGAGGACAAGCGGCTGCCCAAGATCGCCGGACCTTCCGGCATGGTTATCTTCGGTGTGACCGGCGATCTGGCCCGCAAAAAGCTTCTTCCCGCGATCTATGATCTAGCGAATCGCGGTCTGCTCCCCGGCGGGTTCACGCTCGTCGGCTACGGGCGGAGGGACTGGACACAGGCTGATTTTCAGGCCTATGTCCGTGAAGCAATCGATGCGGGCGCGCGCACTAGCTTTCACGAGAATGTGTGGCAGCGCCTCGCTGAAGGTCTTCAGTTTGTCAAGGGCAACTTTGATGACGACGACGCCTTCGACGCCCTTGCGGCCACGTTGAAACGCAGCGACGCGGAACGCGGCACTGCTGGCAACTGGGCGTACTACCTGTCGGTACCTCCCGATTTTTTCGCGGATGTGATCCACCAACTTGATCGCAGTGGTATGGCCCACGCAGGTGAAGGCGAGTGGCGGCGCGTGATCATCGAGAAGCCATTTGGGCACAACGCGCAGTCAGCACACCAGCTCAACGAGGTGGTAGGCGCCGTGTTCGACGAGCGCTCCGTGTTCCGCATCGACCATTATCTGGGCAAAGAAACCGTCCAAAATATTTTGGCCCTGCGCTTTTCTAACCAGCTCTTCGAGCCCGTGTGGAACTCGCACTACATCGACCATGTGCAGATCACCATGGCCGAGGACATCGGCCTCGGTGGTCGGGCGAGCTACTACGACGGCATCGGCGCAGCGCGCGATGTTATCCAGAACCACCTGATTCAGCTGCTCGCGTTGGTTGCCATGGAGGAGCCGACATCGTTCTCGCCACGGCAGCTGCGCGCGGAGAAGCTTAAGGTGCTTCGTGCCACCACCGCTGTCGGCCCGTTCTCTGAGACGACGGCGCGCGGCCAGTACACCGCGGGTTGGCAGGGCTCTGAACGCGTCGTAGGGCTGCGGGAGGAAGACGGGTTCGATCCGAATTCGACAACTGAGACGTACGCAGCATGCACGCTAGAAATCGCGTCGCGACGCTGGGCTGGTGTGCCGTTTTATCTGCGCACCGGCAAGCGCCTAGGCCGACGGGTGACCGAAATCGCGCTTGTCTTCAAACAACCCCCGTACCAGCCGTTTACCGAAGGCCAGACGGATTTGCTGACCAACAACGCAGTGGTCATCCGCGTCCAGCCCGACGAAGGTGTTCTCATGCGCTTCGGTTCGAAGGTCCCTGGTGCGGGTATGGAGCTTCGGGACGTGAACATGGATTTCCACTACTCGGAGGCGTTCACGGAACAGTCCCCAGAGGCGTACGAGCGTCTCATCCTTGATGCGCTGCTTGACGAGTCCAGCCTGTTCCCCACCAACGCCGAGGTGGAGCGCAGTTGGCAGATTCTGGATCCGGTGTTGGACTACTGGGCGGAACATGGCGCCCCTGAAGACTATGAGGCAGGCACCTGGGGTCCTGCGTCCGCTGATGAGATGCTTGCCCGCGAGGGCCGGGCGTGGCGTCGTCCGTAACGGAACAGAAAGGGTTCGACGTATGATCATCGATCTTCCTAACACCACCACGAAACAAATTGAGACGTCACTCGCACGCGTGCGCGAGAGCCATTCGCTAGCTACCGGTCGCGTCCTGACGCTTTTGGTTGCGGTAGATGAAGACAGCGAGCTTCTCGACGACACCTTGTCCACCCTCCGGGACGCCTCTTTCGAGCACCCAGCACGTGTACTCGTGCTGGTCTCCGGCGACCCGGCTAAGGAATCGCGTCTCGACGCCCAAGTGATGGTTGCGTCTAACGCAGGCGCCTCCGAGGTCGTCGTCATGCATCTGCGCGGGGAATTGACGCAGCACCTCGGTGCCGTGGTGACACCCCTTCTGCTTCCCGACACCCCCGTTGTCTCATATTGGCCAGGCGCTGCTCCAAAACGGCCCGCCGAAGATCAGTTGGGACACATTGCGCAACGTCGCATTACCAACATTCGTGGTGCGAGCCGCGATGGATCGCTCGCGGAGTTGGCGGCAGGCTATACGCCCGGCGATTCCGATATGTTGTGGTCTCAAATCACTCCCTGGAGGGGAATTCTCGCTTCGGCGCTTGACCGGTTCCCTGAGCACACAATCACGGGTGCAGAGGTCGCCGGTGCTCCTGGAGACCCCAGCGTGGATCTTGCGGCCGGCTGGCTCGCTGACAGCCTCGATGTGGAGGTAATACGTTGCGATGAGCATATCTCCGGCTTCCCCATCGCCCACACCATCATCCACACTGACGGCGGCGATGTTGAAGTCGTTGCTGAGGGTGAGTACACGGTACGCATTTCGGTACCAGACATGGCTGACTCGCGCGTCGCAATGGGTGAGCGCACTGACGCCGAATGTCTTGCCGAAGAACTTCGCCACCTCGGTCCCGATGCCATCTACGGCAACGCTTTGAACGGCTTAGGAAAGGTACGACACGCATGATTTATCCGAATCTCGAGGCTCTTATCGACGACACCGCCGCCGACGTTGCGGCCGTCATCCGCGACGCTCAGCGCTCTGGCGACGGCCGCGCTCGAGTGGTACTGACCGGCGGAACCGCGGGCATCGCTCTCCTGCGACGTCTGCGCACCGAAGCGATCGACTGGGCAAACGTAGACGTGTTTTTCGGCGATGAACGCAACGTACCGGTAGACCACCCCGAGTCCAACGAGGGCCAGGCCCGGGAGGCGTTGCTTGACCATGTCGACATACCCGAAGCGAACATCCACGGCTACGGGTTGGACGGTGGGCCCATGGATGCCGCGGTAGCGCGTTATGAAGCAGCCTTAGCGGAGTTTGCGCCGGATGGCTTCGACCTCCACTTGCTCGGTATGGGCGGCGAGGGTCACATCAACTCGCTGTTCCCTCACACCAGCGCCGTGCGCGAACATGATGCCATGGTCGTCACGGTTACTGACTCCCCCAAGCCACCAGCCGAGCGGGCAACCCTGACCCTGCCTGCGGTCCAGTCAGCCGACCGTGTGTGGTTGCTCGTTTCCGGCGCAGAGAAAGCCGAGGCTGCCTCCCACGCAGGTGACGGTGTTACGGCAGCTCAGGATTGGCCGGTCGCCGGCGCAGTTGGGCGTAAAGAAACGGTCCTGCGCATCACCGAGGATGCAGCAGGACCGTTGAACTAATTCGCTGTTAGGACGCGAACGTCTGGATCAGATTCAGACCGATGATGCAGGCGATCCAGATGATCGCCATCAGCACGGTCACGCGGTCCAGGTTGCGCTCCACGGTGGTGGAGCCGGACAGGTTCGCCTGAACACCGCCACCGAAGAGGCTGGACAGACCGCCGCCCTTGCCTTTGTGCAGCAAGACGAACACGGTCATGAGGATCGCCGAAATCACCAGCACGATCTCGAGAGCAAGAGCCATCTGCGATACCTTTCCAAATCACATTGGTGCAAACTCTGTTGAGCCTACACCACTTTCTGGTGGGACCTTACATCGACGCGTTCGCGGCAGCGGCGGCAAGCTTCGCAAACTCCTGGCCATCCAGGGAGGCGCCGCCGACGAGTCCACCGTCGACGTCGGGCTGGCCCACGATCTCTGCGACGGTGTCCGTTTTCACCGAACCGCCGTAGAGGATGCGGACCTGATCGGCTGCGTCGTCGCCCGCAAGCTCACGGACAAGTTCACGGATGCCGTGGCAGACCTCTTGGGCGTCCGCGGCGGAGGCTACCTTGCCAGTACCGATTGCCCAGACGGGCTCGTAGGCGATGACGACCTTGGACGCATCCACACCAGCTAACGACTCACGCGTTTGCTTGACCACGAAGTCGAGGTGGTCGCCCGCCTCGCGGACCTCGAGTGGCTCGCCGACGCAGACGATTGGCGTGATGCCGTGTTCAAGGGCCTTCTTCGCCTTGGCAGCGACCTGCTCATTGGTTTCGCCGTGGTACTCGCGACGCTCCGAGTGGCCGACGACCACCCAGGTGCAGCCGAGCTTCTCCAGCATCGCGGCAGAAATGTCGCCGGTGTACGCGCCGTTGTCGTGCTCAGACACGTCCTGCGCGCCGTAGGTGATCTGGAGCTTGTCGCCTTCCACCAACGTCTGGATTGAACGAAGGTCTGTGAACGGGGCGGTCAGGGCGATATCGACTACCTCGTAACCATCCTTCGGGAACGCGAAGACAAGCTTCTGCGCGCTCTGGATCGCCTCAAGGTGATCGTGGTTCATCTTCCAGTTGCCCGCGATGAGTGGTGTACGTGCCATGGATAGACCTCCTTACTGCAGAACAGAAACGCCAGGCAGGTCCTTACCCTCAATCAATTCGAGGGAAGCGCCACCGCCGGTCGAAATGTGGGAGAAGCCCTCTTCGTCGAGGCCCAGAGTGCGCACGGATGCCGCCGAGTCGCCGCCGCCGACAACCGTGAAGGAACCGTTGTCCTTCGTCGCTGCGATCATTGCCTCAGCCACTGCCTTGGTGCCGTCGGCGAAGTTCGGGAACTCAAACACACCCATGGGGCCGTTCCAGAACACCGTCTTGGAGCCCTTGATTGCCTCGGCGTAGTTCTTTGCGGTCTCCGGTCCGATATCCAGGCCCATCCAGCCCTCCGGAATCTCATCCAGGCCGACGACCTTCTTCTCGGTGTCCTTGTCAAAGCCAGCACCCGCAGCGACATCAACCGGCAGAAGCAGCTTCTCGCCGAAACGTGCGATGAGCTCCTTGCAGGTATCGATCATGTCGTCCTGCAGCAGCGACTTCTGCACGTTGTGGCCCTGGGCCGCAAGGAAGGTAAAGCACATGCCACCACCGATGATGATCTTGTCTGCCTTCTCTGCAAGCGCCTCGATCACACCGAGCTTGTCGGACACCTTCGAGCCACCGAGCACCACAATGTAGGGGTTCTCCGGCTTGTCCTTGACCGCAGACAGGATCTCTACTTCCTTATCGACGAGGAAGCCGGCGTACGCCGGCAGCTTCTTCGCAACGTCGTACACAGACGCCTGGGCACGGTGCACAACGCCGAAACCGTCAGAGACGAACGCGCCGTTGTCAGCCGCCAACGCAGCGAGCTCAGCTGCGAACTCCGCGCGCTCCGCCTCGTCCTTTGAAGTCTCGCGCGGATCGAAACGGACGTTCTCCAGGAGCAGAATCTCGCCCTCGGTCAGGCCGTTGGCACGCTCGTGGGCGTCCTCGCCACTGACGTCGCCTGCCAGCGGGACAAACTGCCCGAGACGTTCCGACAGTGCCTCTGCAACCGGTGCGAGAGAAAACTTCGGGTTCACCTCGCCCTTCGGGCGGCCGAGGTGTGCCATAACGATGACCTTCGCGCCGCCGTCGAGAAGCGCCTTCAGCGTAGGCAGCGACGCGTCAATGCGACCGGCATCGGTGATGTTGCCGTTCTCGTCGAGCGGAACGTTGAAGTCGGAACGAACGAGGACGTGGCGGCCGTCGACGCCTTCGTCGAGAAGCTGCTGCAAGTTCTTAGTCAAGGGGTCTCTCCTTTTAGTTCGGTGAACGCATCCCAACCTAATAAAAACGGGTCCGCCGCGCTGGAAGCGCCACGGACCCGGGGGTGCCATAACTTAGAGCTTGTCCGCAACCAGCTTGGTCAGACGGATGTACTGGGCGGTGTAAGACCACTCGTTGTCGTACCACGAGATGATCTTGACTAGGTTGCCGTCGATGACGCGAGTCATGCCAGCGTCGAAGATAGCGCCGTGCGGGTCACCGATGATGTCGGAAGAGACAATCGGGTCCTCGGTGTACTTCAGCGCCTGGCCGAACTCGCTGTCCTCCACAGCCTTCTTCACTGCCGCATTGACCTCCTCGACAGTGACATCCTTGCCCAGGGTCACGGTGAGGTCGGTGGCGGAACCGGTGATGGTCGGCACACGCATTGCGAAGCCATCGAGCTTGCCCTCAAGGCTCGGGAGCACGAGCGCCACAGCCTTAGCTGCACCGGTGGTCGTCGGAACGATGTTCTGCGCTGCCGCGCGGGCGCGACGCAGGTCCTTGTGCGGAGCATCCTGGATCCGCTGGTCACCTGTGTAAGCGTGGATGGTGGTCATCAGGCCACGCTCGATACCGAACGCCTCGTCGAGGACCTTCGCAACCGGCGCGAGCGAGTTCGTGGTGCACGATGCCGCGGAGATGATGTTCTCCTTGCCCGTGTAGTCGGCGTGGTTCACGCCCCACACGTAGGTGCCGTCAACTTCCTTGCCCGGTGCGGAGATGATGACCTTCTTCGCGCCGGCGTCGATGTGCGCCTGAGCCTCCGGCCCCTTGCGGAATACGCCGGTGCACTCCAGCACAATGTCAACATCCAGGTCACCCCAGGCGAGGTTTGCCGGGTCCTTCTCAGCGGAGACCTCAATACGGCGGCCATCGATAGAGATCGAGTGGTCGTCGTACTCGATGTCGTGCTTGAACTGGCCGTAGGCCGTGTCGTACTTCAGCAAGTGTGCGAGAGTCTCATTGTTCGTCAAGTCATTGATCTTGACGACTTCGAGCTCGCCCTTGTACTCGTCCTCGATGATGCGGAGCGCGGAACGTCCGATACGACCGAAACCGTTAATGCCAATGCGCGTAGTCACTGTATTTTCTCCTCGATGGTTGTAGAAAACCTCGTACGCAAGCCAGTGTATCTGCGCCTCTCACAGCCTGCAGGGCGCAAATTCGCCCCAAGGCCCCCTCCCCGCAACCAGGGGGAGCATTCCCCCGCCGTGCCGATTCTGAATGTGGTTTCCCACACCACGACACCTCAGCACCCCCACTCCCCCTGGGGAAAATACCGCCCGCTCAGGGCATCTCATGTACCCCAGAGGAAACTGTGATTCCGAACACGTTCTGGGCGTTAATCTGAATTCACAGGATTCGGAGCCGTTTCCACTCCGTGTGTGTCCGGGATCCCCATCTCGGCTGCTCGACGATCAGCGAGCGACAGCAGTCGTCGAATACGTCCTGCAACGGCGTCCTTGGTCATCTGCGGGTCAGCCAAACGACCAAGTTCCTCGAGTGAAGCATGGCGGTGTTCCACGCGGAGGTAGCCCGCTTCCGCAAGGTGCTCAGGAACATCGTCGCCAAGAATGTCCATCGCACGCTCCACCCGTGCTGCAGCAGCTGCTGCAGCCTGCGCCGAACGGCGCGTATTGGCGTCATCGAAGGTAGCCAAGCGGTTGTTTACCTTCGCTGTCACAGCCTTCGCCGCGCGCTTGCGGTCCCACTCCAGGCGGGTCAGTGGTGCCCCCATACGACTCAGCAGGATTCCGATGGTCTCGCCGTCGCGGATAGTCACTCGCTCCACACCTCGGGTTTCACGGGTCTTCGCGGTCACCGACAGACGACGGGCCAACCCAACGAGTGCGAGCGCAGCTTCCTGGCCCGGGCACGCCACTTCAAGGGTCGCGGTACGGCCAGGCTCCATCAGCTTTCCTCGCGCGAGAAACGCGCCACGCCAAGCTGCCTCAACGCCGGCCATTGATCCTGAAATCACCTGTCGCGGCATACCAACCACCGGGTGACCAGACGCTGTCACAAGCCTCAGCCGGCGGATGACATCAGCCACGTCACGTTCCACCCGAACGACATACGTGGTGTCTTTACTGCCTTGGACAGGGGGTACGGTCTCGATGGCAGGCTGGACTGCGCAGAGTTCTTGAATGGATTCCGCGAGCCTCACCGCCACCGGCTTCTCGCCGAATTCTGCGACGATGGCCAGACCGTTATCGGAAGGCTGGATCGAGCCGGCGAAACGAATAAGCGCGGTGGCTTCCGCCGCCCGAGCCTCGGTGGTACCACAAGATACGGCGAGTAGCTCTTCTTTCACCTTGCCCGTAAGCGCCAATGTTTCCGTCCTTTCATCGCCCCCTTCAACCCGGAGCAGTCTAGCTTGCAGCTGTTAGCTGCTCGTCGAGAGGTCCTTGAGCGCAGCAGCAAGCTTCAACGGATCATGAAGATTGCGCTTCACACCATCGTCGCCTTCGACGCGTAAGGAGCGGTACTCGACGTCCGCGCCGAGCCGTTCCGCCGCACGGCGGACGTTTTCACGTTCACCGTGCGTAGTCACCATGTCACTGTCCGCCAGGAAGCAATCAACCCGCAGGTTGGGGGCGTGTTGCGCAAAGACATGGATATGACGCTCGGTGGTAAACCCATGGGTCTCCCCTGCTTCTGGGGAGAGGTTGAGTACCACAACCACCTTCGCTTCGGTCTCGTTCAGCGCATCACACACTTGAGGCACCAACAGGTGCGGGATCACAGAGGAAAACCACGAACCAGGCCCAATGGTGACCAGATCCGCGTCCATAATCGCCTGGATGGCGTCCCGGCTCGCTGGCGGTTCGGACGGAGTCAGCCGCACACGGCGCACAGTGCCCGGTGTCGTCGCAACGGCGACTTGGCCGTGTACAGAGCGCAGCACCCGTGGGTCGTCGTCAAGCCCTGCAACATCAGCTTCAATGTCGAGGGGTTGTGGGCTCACTGGAATGACTCGTCCCTGGGAGCCGGTCCATTTGCCAACCTGGTCCAGCGCCGCTTGTGTGTCACCAAGGCGCTCCGCAAGTCCGGCGATGATCAAGTTTCCCAAGGCGTGTCCAGCCATTGCGCCATGCCCACCGAAGCGGTGCTGGAGCGTGTCGCGCCACATTGCGCCGTCCCCGCTGTCGTCGGTAAGCGCTGCCAGCGCCATGCGGAGATCTCCCGGAGGAACAATCTCCATCTCGCGACGCAGGCGGCCCGACGAGCCGCCGTCATCGGCAACTGTCACCACAGCGTTAATACGAGCTGCGCCGGCAACGCGCGCGGCCGTGAGCGTCTGGTAGAGCCCATGCCCTCCCCCGAGGCATGTGTACGTCATCGCCGCGGGATCAGTCGCGCGCATTAGTGCTTCTCCAAATCACGGTGGATGACATTGACATCAACTTGGCCCTGCTGTCGCAGTCGCCTCCCGATCGCTTCTGCGACCGCAACCGAGCGGTGGTGCCCACCTGTGCAACCAACGCCCACAGTGATGAAGTCCTTACCTTCGTGGCGGTAGCCCTTCAACGTGCTCGACAACAGATCAACGAAATGATCCACGTATTCCTTCGCACCATCCTGCGACAGGACATAGTCTGCTACAGGTGCGTCGATACCGCGGAAGTCGCGCAGCTCCTCAACCCAGTATGGGTTGGGTAGGAATCGCACATCAATGATCAGATCAGCGTCACGTGGCGAACCATGCTTGAATCCGAAAGACTCAATAGTGACGTGTTGACGCTCCACCGGCAGCTCGCCGACCGATGCCTCAACAGCGCGGCGTAGGTCGTGCACAGACAAATTGGACGTGTCGATGATGACATCTGCGGCCGAACGGATGCCTTCCATTTCCTCGCGTTCGCGATCGATGCCGTCCTGCAAGGTACCATCGCCCTGCAGCGGGTGCGTGCGCCGCACGGAGTCGAATCGGCGGATCAGCACATCGTCACGCGCCTCAAGAAACAGCACGAACGGTGAGTAACCACGTCGACGGAGCCCCTCAAGGGTGTCGGCCAATGAACCGTTGAACCGGTCTGCGCGCACGTCCGACACGACCGCCAGCCGTTCCACTGGGGAATCGTCCGCTGCTGCAAGGTCCACAAGCTCCAGAATTAACTGGGGTGGCAGATTCTGAGAAACGAAGAAACCTTTGTCCTCGAATACTTTCGCTGCAGTGGACAATCCGCCACCGGACAAGCCGGTGATGATCACCGGACGCCAACTGGCGGAACGCAAATCGTGTGGCAATGCTTGAGCAGAAGCTGTCGACATGGCGCTCATCCTAACGAAGCGCAGCGAGCCGCGTCGCGGTTCCGCAAAAGCTGCCTCACAACCAGCCTCACAACCAGCTACGTATGAAGGTGCTCGTAGATCGTCGCAGCGAGTTTCGGACCGACGCCTTTAACCTCCTGGATCTCCTCGATAGAAGCCTCTTTGATCTTCTTCACCGAGCCAAAGTGCTTCACCAAATCGGTTCTCCGCGCGGGGCCTAGTCCCGGGACTGCGTCGAGGGCGGACGCTCGCATGCGCTTCGAGCGTTGCTGGCGGTGGTAGGTGATGGCGAACCGGTGGGCCTCATCACGCACCTGCTGGAGCAGATACATGCCTTCGGAGTTTCGCGGCAGGATCACCGGCTCGTCGTCGTCCGGCACCCACACTTCCTCGAGGCGTTTGGCCAATCCGATGAGTTGTACATCGACGATGCCGAGGTCGTCGAACACAGCCTGTGCGGCATTAACCTGGGGTTTGCCACCGTCGACGATGAACAACTGAGGAGGGTAAGCGAAGCGTTTCGCACCGGTCGATTCGTCGGCCTCGTCCTCGAAGGTCTGCGCCTCAGCGACCTCATCAGGGTTGGCGAGTTTGTCCTCGTTGTAGCGCTTGAAGCGCCGGCGTGTGACCTCGGCGATGGACCCGACGTCGTCGGATCGACCATCGCCGGCTGCCTCCTTGATGCGGTATCGACGGTAGTCGTTCTTTTTGGGCAAACCGTCCTCGAACACCACGAGGGAGGCTACAACGTCGGTGCCTTGGATGTGGGAAATATCGGTGCATTCAATACGCAGCGGCGCTTCGTCCATCCCGAGCGCGTCCTGGATATCTTGCAGGGCCTGCGATCGTGCGGTCAGGTCACCGACCCGCTTCAACTTGTGCTGGTGGAGCGCTTCGGCGGCGTTTTTGTGCACTGTTTCCATCAGTGCGCGCTTGTCCCCACGCTGCGGCACGCGAAGGTCCACAGGCCCGCCACGTAGTTCTTCGAGCAGTTGGGTCACTTCCGGCAGTTCCGCAGGCAGCGTCTCGACGAGAATCTCACGCGGCACCGGCATCGGTGCCGCCGCTTGCGCACGTGACTCCTGATCTACGCCTCGGCGACGAACCTTCTGCGCTTCGATCTTGCGGTCCTCTTCACGCTCTTGCTTCACTCGCTCGACCGCATCCGAGTAGTACTGGACCAGGAAGTTCTGCATCAACGTTGGCAACGTTGGGTCGGTCTGGCCTTCCTCCAGGCGTTCTGCTGCTCCGGGCTCATCGCCCGTTTTTTCGACAACCCAGCCCCGCTGTGCGCGGATGCGTCCATCACGGACGTTGAAGATCTGTACCGCTGCTTCAAGCTCGTCGGTATCAAAGGCGATGATGTCCGCGTCGGTGTCTTGGCTGAGGACGACCGTCTGGCGCTCCATTACCTTTTCGACGGCACCGAGGTCGTCGCGAAGCCGCGCCGCCTTTTCAAACTCGAGATTCTCCGCGGCCTCCTCCATCTGTGCGGTGATGCCACGGACAAGCTTCTCAGAACGACCTGCCATGAAGCCAAGGAAGCCTTGGACGATCTCGTCGTACTCGGCTTCGTCGACACGACCGACGCAGGGTGCCGCACACTTGTCGATGTACCCAAGCAAGCAAGGGCGTCCAAGGGATTCGTGACGGTTAAACACACCGTTGGAACACGTCCGAATCGGGAACACGCGCGTGAGCAGATCGAGGGTCTCGCGCACCGCCCACGCGTGCGAGTACGGGCCGAAATAGCGCACGCCCTTACGTTTGGGGCCACGGTAGAAGAACGCGCGCGGGTAGCGTTCGCGCACGCTGACGGCAAGCATTGGGTATGTCTTGTCGTCGCGGTACATGACGTTAAACCATGGGTCGAAGCGCTTGATCCATGTGTATTCGAGCTGGAGCGCCTCTACCTCGGATGCGACAACGGTCCATTCGACTGAAGCGCCGGTGTAGACCATCTGCCGGGTCCGCGGGTGCAGAGTCTCCGGTGGCTGAAAGTAGTTGCTCAGGCGCGCACGAAGATTTTTGGCTTTGCCAACGTAGATGACACGCCCGTCGCGGTCCCGGAACTTATACACGCCCGGATCGGTTGGGATCGTTCCGGGCGCTGGGCGGTAAGACTGGGGGTCAGCCAAGGGTTAATCCTTAGGCATGTATTTGGCTTCGAGCTTGCGGAATTGCTCGACAGCCTGAATCGCGCGCTCTTTATCGCCTGATTGGATCGCCCACAGGGTGACGTACTCGAATTCCGGAAGTTCGAGTCGCGCCATGCGGGAGCCCTTGGGAAAGCTCAAACCGTAAATGACGGTCCAGGGGTAGAAACGGGTGCCGATGATGTTGGCTACCTGGACACCGTCTTCGTTGACGCGCACCCGAGGGCGAGTCAGTGCGATCCAGGACAGGACGGAAATAATCAGGCCAACGCCAACGAACGCAAACTTATCCACGCTGGTAATCGCGATGCCCGAGAATTGCGCGTCCACGGCCCACGCCATGAAGAAATGCACGGCCATGACAAGGATGATCCAGCCGATCGCCACGGTTCGCAGGTACCTCGACGAAATCTCAAGCTCCCACGGCTTCGTCGAGGTGTTGGCGTGCGGATCAAGCGCAGTCAGATAAGCAGCTTCCTGCTCGTTCGTTATGTGTGTGCCTGCTGGTTGATCAGTCACTTCCGCACTCCTTGTCAACTTGAAAACGCTCTTGCTTCTCGACGACTCCGTGCCGCGCTCGCTCCGGCTACTTTAACCCTTTAGCGGCAAAGCGCGAACTTTCTGCAGTTCAACTAAGGCCCCAGCGGCCGCACGCATCGCTTCGGCGCCTTTGTCTTCTTTCGCGTCTTCCCCACCGGCACGCTCGTAAGCCTGGTCTTCTTCTTCAACCGTGAGCACGCCGTTGCCTACCGGCGTTTCCTCATCCAATGCAATACGGGTGAGGCCAGCGGTGACAGAGTCGCAAACGTAATCAAAGTGGGCAGTTTCGCCACGGATGACGCAGCCGAGGGCCACTACCGCGTCGTAGCGCTTTGCGCATGCCTGCACCACAACTGGCAACTCCAACGCGCCTGCTACCGCATATTCATCGACTTTAACGCCCAGTTCTCGGGCCTCATCTCGTGCGCCAGCGCGCAGCATCTCGACGATCTTTTCATTCCAGCGGGTGTAAACGACGGCGACGGTAAGCCCCTCCGCTTGCAGGGAATAGTCCTCGGGTGCTCCAGTAGCTGCCACTGGTGGGTCTCCTTGATACCTAGTTGGTGTGGTGTTGTGGGTGTTGTGTGTTGTGTTCTTCAGCCCAACCGAGAATGCCGGGCAGGTCGTGTCCCATCCTGTCGCGCTTCGTCCGCAAATAGGCGATGTTGTCGTGGTTAGGAACCACTTCGATCCTACTGCGGTGAGCAACCTTGGGGATCAGACCGGCAAAGGCATCGACTTTTTGGGGATTGTTGGTCATCAGATCGACCGAACCGATACCCAGGTCTGCAAGGATGTCGCTTGCTGCGGAATAGTCGCGTGCGTCGACTGGCAGGCCTTGTTCAAGGTTTGCATCAACGGTGTCGAGCCCGTCGTCCTGTAAACGGTAGGCGCGCAGCTTGGCGAGTAACCCGATTCCGCGTCCCTCATGTCCACGCAAGTAGACGATAACGCCGCGGCCTTCCTGTTGAACGCGGCGCATTGATTCCTGAAGCTGCGGACCACAGTCACAACGCCGGGAGCTAAACACATCGCCGGTGAGACATTCCGAATGCACGCGGACGAGAACGTCCTCGGCGTCGCGCAGTGCATCAAGTTCCCCAGCGATCAGCGCAACATGCTCGGTCTCAGTCAACGTATCCAGGTAGCCAACCGCAGTGAATTCACCGAACTCCGTTGGTAAACGAGTAGCAGTGCTGCGTTCGACAAATCGTTCATGCTGGCGACGGTACGCAGCGAGCTGCTCGATCGAAATCATCGGAAGCCCGTGCGTATTCGCGAACCTGCGGAGCTCGTCGAATCGAGCCATGTCTGCAGGGTCATCTTCAGAAACGATCTCGCACAGGGCACCGACAGGGGCCTTACCCGCAAGCGTCGCAAGGTCTACCGCTGCCTCCGTGTGTCCATCCCGGACAAGTACTCCCCCGTCACGCGCCCGCAGGGGCACAACGTGTCCGGGCCTCGTAAACGACTCTGGGGTCGCGGAATCGTCGGCAAGCAATGCGATCGTCGTGGCGCGCGAACGTGCGGAAATACCGGTGGTGCCGGTTGCTGCATCAACGGTCACGGCGTAGGCAGTCCCGTGCAGATCCTGGTTTTGCGCAACCATCGGGGGCAGATCTAGGGCAGTAGCCCGCTCGTCCGACATGGACACGCAAATGTAGCCAGAGGTGTACCTCACCATAAACGCCACCAACTCCGGCGTGGCGTCTTGTGCAGCGAAGATGAGATCGCCCTCGTTTTCGCGATCCTCACTGTCCACGACGACGACTGCTTTGCCCTCGCGGATGGCGGCAATCGCCTCCTCCACAGTGTTCAACTCGGTGTCCAAGTCGGTGGTGTGATTACCGGCGCTACCGGCGGATGCTGTCATACCGTTCAACCCTAGCCCTGCACCATTTTCTCAACGTACTTGGCCACGATATCCACCTCGAGGTTCACTGGATCACCGACCGTAAGGTCACCAGCAGTGGTATCGCGCAGCGTGGTGGGGATCAGCGACACCTCGAAAAAGTCGTCTCCGACTGCGGAAACCGTCAGCGATGTTCCGTTGACCGTAATGGATCCTTTCTCCACCACATACCGACCAAGATTCGCGGGCAGGGTGAAGCGCACTACCTCCCAGTGCTGGGACGGCGTACGAGAGACTACTTCCGCGACACCATCGACGTGGCCCTGCACGATATGTCCGCCCATGCGCTGGCCAGCAGCCAATGCGCGCTCTAGGTTGACCTTGCTCCCCTCGCTATAGGTGCCGAGACGCGAGCGATCCAGCGTTTCGCGCATCACGTCAGCGGTGAATACGCCAGCAACGTTGTCAACCACCGTCAGACACACGCCGTCGACCGCGATGGAGTCCCCCGGTGATGCATCCTCGGTGACCTTCGGCGCACGTACCGCGATCCGAACGGCATCCTCGAGCTGCTCAAGCGTGTCGACGACACCAATCTCCTCAACGAGTCCCGTAAACACAGTTCAGTCCTTCTCCATTTCTATAAGCACATCGTTGCCGATCCGGCGCACATCAGTGGTGCGGAAACGTTTAGCGTCGCCAATCGTTCCCGCGATTTCGCGGTCGAGCACTCCCCGTCCGGCCCCCAGCAGTGCAGGGGCAATGTAGGCCTGCACCGCGTCGACCAGGTCGAGTTCCAGGAAACTCGCCGCCAATGTTGCCCCGCCTTCTACAAGCACATCTCTCGCGCCGCTATCCCACAGCGCTGTCAGCGCGGCCTGTGGAGTGTCGTATTGCTCAAACCCGAGCTCGGTCAGGTTGCCGCTGGGAACAGCCCGCTTACCGACGACCACACGTCGCGGCTGGTGCTCATACAGAGCGCCATCGCTGTGGCGGGCGGTCAACGATGGGTTGTCAGCAAGCGCGGTCCCCGTGCCAATGACAATCGCGTCACGTTTCGTGCGATCTGCGTGCACAGCGGCGCGGGCTTCGTCGCAAGTGATCCACTTGCTCGTCTTATCGGCCGCTGCCGTAAACCCGTCCAGCGTCGACGCAAACTTCAGCGTCACACTCGGGCGGTTGTTGCGCACCGAGCGAAGCCAGGGCTGCAGTGCCTCCACACGGGTGTGAAGTAGGGCCACATCCAATCCATGTGTTCGCAGCCAATCCGCGCCGCCGGATGCAGGCTCAAACGGATCAGCGGTCAGATACACCACCCTCGCAATTCCGGCATCCACCAACGCTTGGGTGCACGGACCTGTCCTGCCAGTGTGGTTGCACGGTTCCAAAGTGACAACGGCTGTCGCGCCCTTCGTCCGTGGTCCCGCTTCACGCAGGGCGTTGACCTCAGCATGGGGCCCGCCCGCGGGAGAGGTCCCGCCAGTCGCGATAACTTCCCCGGATGCGGTCACGATTGCGCAGCCCACTGGCGGGTTCGGCGAGGTCGTCCCGCGCACTGCGTCACCCGCCGCTATGGCCGCAGAAACCGCGTTGGCTAACGCGGGGTTGTCACGTGTCACGCCTGCGCAGCCTCAGTTGCCAACTCGCGGAGGCGCTCTACCGCCTGGGCTGGGTCATCAGCGCCGAATACGGCGGAACCAGCAACGAATGCGTCCACACCGGCCGCTGCCGCTTGTGCGATAGTGCTGTTGGCAATGCCACCGTCGATACCAATGATTGTGTCCAGGCCCGCTTCCGCAATGCGATCGCGAAGCGTCATCACCTTGCCCAGGACCTCGGGCATGAACTTCTGGCCGCCAAATCCTGGCTCGACACTCATGACCATGACCTGATCAAAATGCTCGAGGTCATCGAGGTACGGCTCGATTGCGGTCCCTGGCTTGATGGCGAAGCCGGACTGTACACCGAGTTCGCGGCACTGCTTCGCAGCAGCTACATGGTCGTCGGTCGCTTCGACATGGAACACGAGGCGGTCGCCGCCGGCCTTGACGTAGGTTTCAAACCACCGCTCCGGCTCCTCGATCATCAAATGCATATCCAGGAATTGGTCCGTCACGCCGTCAACCGCCTTGGTCACGTCGGGACCAAAGGACAAGTTGGGCACAAAGTGGCCGTCCATGATGTCAACGTGGATCAGGTCTGCGTTGGGGACCTTGCGGACGTCGTCGCCAAGCGCTGCATAATTAGCGGCAAGAATTGATGGTGCGATGTAAATCATGAGGTGTCCTTAAACTTCGGTGGTCGGCTCGGGTCCGAGTTTTCGCAGTACAGCGAAAAACATAGCGTCTGTTCCGTGTCGGTGCGGCCACATCTGGACGCTTGGCAAGTCGCCAACGTCATCCATGCCCGCTGCGTACTGGCTCGCATCGAGCTCCTCGACCTTGCCATCAGCGAGGATCGTGTCGACGATTCCCCTGGTTTCTCGCACATCGGGTGAGCACGTGGAGTAGACGACAATACCGCCGGACTTAACTAGCTCGATTGCAGCCGAGAGCAATTCGCGCTGAAGCACGTTGAGTTCCGCGATGTCTTCCTCACGCTTGGTCCAACGCGCCTCTGGGCGGCGGCGAAGCGCTCCGAGACCGGAACAGGGTGCGTCGACGAGAGCACGGTCGTAGCCCGGCTCAAGGCCAGAACGACGACCATCGGCAGTATGGACGCGCACAGGAAGATCACGCACGGTTTTCCGAATGAGTTCAGCACGGTGCGGACTCACTTCGACGGCATCAACTACTGCGCCATCGATAGCAGCCAGCGCCCCCATGAGCGCCGCCTTACCTCCCGGCCCAGCGCACAAGTCGAGCCATCGGCCTTGGTCGTCTTCGACCGGCACGTCCACTACTGCACGCGCAATCACCTGCGAGCCCTCGTCCTGAACTGCGGCGAGCCCCTCGCGTACCGGCTGCAACTGTCCTGGATCACCTTCAGGGAGGTAGACGGCGTACGGTGAGTAGCGCCCCTCTTCTCCGCCAGTGACCAGCGCTAACTCCTCCGCACTCATCTCGCCTGGTCGAGCAACAAGATGTACGACCGGGCGGGCTGAATCAGCCTCAAGCGCAGCCTCAAGCTCGTCGTCTCTCGAGCCCAGTGCAGCACGGATCGATTCCGCGATCCACACCGGGTGCGCATGGCGGAACGCCACCGCAGCAAGCGGGTCCTCCGGTTCAAGCTTGCGGAGCCACTCCTCCGCTGGAGTCCGCGTAATCGAGCGCAACACGCCGTTGACAAAGCCCTTGGCCTTGAATTGACCGGCCGCTTCAACCAAACGTACGGAGGTGTCGACGGCCGCATGGTCCTCCACTCGCGTGTACAGCAACTGGTAGGTGCCGAGCCGCAACGAAGTCAGCACTTCAACAGCCATTCGGTCCAGGCCGCGGGATGCGTTGTCTGCAATCACAGCGTCAAGAACACCAAGGCTGCGCAGCGTGCCGTAAGTCAGCTCGGTTGCAAACGCAGCGTCACGACCGGTGATCTTTCGCTCACGCAAGACCGTCGGCAGGGTGAGGTTTGCAAACGCCGCGTCGCGCTCGACGCGTACCAACACCTCAAATGCCGCCTCGCGCGCCGGGTCACCGATGCGTGCGGTTGCGTTCACAGGTGCTGCTTCTTTGCGACGCCTCGGCGCCTGCCGCGTGTTTGCTCGCCCGTTTCGCTTCGGCTGGTGTTCACGGCGCCCTGCTGCGCGTGACCGGAATCCACCACTCATTCGAACGTCATCCCTTCCGCCCGGACATCGTTGGCCAAGCCTCGAGCCCAATCAGCTGCGTTCATCATTTTCTTGCCGGGTGCCTGAATCGTGCTGAGCACGACGTCACGAGTGCCGGTTCCCACTCGCACCTCGTTCTTGCCAAATGCAACCTGGCCCGGGGCGAGCTCGGTTGAATCGACAGACGTTACTGGCCCGAGCTTGAATCGCTCCTCGCCTCGCATAGTCCATGCACCAGGCGCTGGAGTATGCGCACGAATTGCCCGATCGATGACCGTGGAATCGGCGGCCCAGTCAACGCGCGCATCTGCAGTGAGAATCTTTGGCGCATAGGTTCCCTCTTCAGGCTGTGCTTTCGGCGTCAGTGTGCCGGATTCAAGACCATCCATGGTGCGAACGAGCAGGTCTGCGCCGGAGTACGCCAAACGCTCGAGAAGAACACCGGCGGTGTCGTCGTCGGAAATTGTGTCTGTGAGCGTGTCCAAAATGTCGCCGGTGTCCAACCCTTCGTTGATCCGGAACGTCGTCGCACCGGTGGAGGCATCGCCCTCGCGGATCGCGGCCTGTACCGGCGCAGCACCGCGCCACTGCGGCAGCAGCGAGAAGTGCAAGTTCACCCAACCGTGCGTCGGAATATCGAGCATGCCAGCAGGAATCAGGTTGCCGTACGCAACGACCGGGATCGCGTCTGGGGCGATGTCGCGCAGTCGGGCCGCGGTGTCGTCGTCAAGTTTCTCGGGTGTGAGCACTTCAATGCCATGCTCGAGTGCAACTGCCTTCACCGGCGACGGATGCAACGTGCGCCCCCTGCCTTTGCGTGCATCGGGTCGCGTCAGCACGGCCACTACCTCATGTTCCGATGCCAGCAGCCGCTCCAGTGCCACTGCCGCCGGCTCAGGGGTACCTGCAAATACAAGTCTCACAGTTAGTTCTCCTTATTCCACTCCGCCGCGGCAATCGCATCGAGTGCCGCTTTGCGGTCAGCTGGCGACATTCGGGCCGTAAACATCACGCCGTCGAGATGGTCTGCTTCGTGCTGAATGCAGCGTGCGAGCAATCCGCTGCCGCGTAGTGTCAGCGGGCGCCCACACATGTCGGCGCCATGGGCAACCACGGTGTTGTGCCGCTCAACAGTCCCGCGAACATCAGGCACCGAAAGACATCCCTCCACACCAATTTGGGTATCTTCGCCCAACGGCGTCCACACCGGGTTCACGATGTGTCCCCGAAGGCCCTGACAATCGAACACAAACACTCGCTGTGCGACACCGACCTGGTTTGCCGCTAGGCCAACACCCCCAGCCGCATCCATCGTTTCAAGCATGTCGCCCACGAGCCTGTGCAGGCGTTCGTCGAACACATCCACCTCCTCCGCTGCCGTGTTGAGCACCGGATCCCCGAATAGACGAATGTCGCGTATGGCCATGAACGCCAAGTGTACTGACCTGGACAAGCGAAATTTCGCTTACCCGATATCCACCGGATTGACCTGGATACGCAGTGGCAGCTCCTGCTTCGACGTCGTCCACGCGACTGCCCCTGCCCGCAGCGCCTTGCCCAGCGCAGACCGCCCAGTTAACGGCGCGCGCACCAGCATGCGCTGCGCCGGACCGTACTCACGCTGATCCCACTCGCCGGGCAAACGCACACCCGGGGGCAAATCCACAGGCCCCAGGATCTCCGCGTAGTCCGGCAGGTCGGTGCGCTCAAAGAACGGCTCTAGCGCGTCTCGGGGCGCGTCAACCACGGCAACGTGGACCGCCGGTGGAAACCTTGCCTCCCGACGCAGCGCCAGCTCTGCCGCCGCGAACCCTGGCGCATCCCAGCGAATGAGATGCTGCACGACCGGCATGCTCGGCTCCGCTACCACTACGACTTCTCCGCCATCGGCATGCGGTTGGACAAGCGTGGCAGCAGCCATCCATTTCGACAGCGTGTCCTCCACTGCCCTTAAGTCAGGGCGTTGCACGAGCGCCCACGCGTCAAGCAGCACAGCAGCACCGTATCCGCCTGGTATTCGAGGTTCTGCACCTGGCGTGGCGACGACAATCGCAGGCCCCGCGTCAATCGTGCGCGAAATACGATCGCCCCCGGACGTTTTGACCCTATATTTCGCAAACGCACGGCCAAGCTCTTCTGCGGTGCGTTCGGTGCCCAGTACGACAGCCCGCACACGCCGGGAACCGCATGCCGGACACACATGTGCAGGGTCCATTCGGCCACACCACCGGCATGTCGGTGCCGCTGCTTCACCACCGGACGGCAACCCCAGCGGTCCGTTGCACCAACGGCAACGCGACGGTGTACGACACTGCCCACACGCAAGAGATTGGATATAGCCGGTGCGTGGCACCTGGAACAACACAGGAGTGCCTCGCTCAAGGGCTTTCGTCGCGGCTGCAAATGCTGACGAAGGCAGACGCGCCTGTTTAGCCCTCGGGTCCCGTTCAAGCTCAAAGTCAGAATCGCCCGCGGCGTGAATGTAAGGCGAACGTGTACGAAGCGTTTGGCGGGGTGCGACCAGTTCGTGCATCCAGCCAGATTCCACCAACAGTTGCGCCTCTGCTGTGCGTGAGAATCCACCGATGACCAAACATGCGCGCTCAAGGCTCGAGCGCGTCGTGAGCACCTCCCTGGCGTGAACGTAGGGCGCGCGAGGATCCACGAGGTTGTCATCGCCGTCGAACATGACGACCATCAACCGCAAGTTCTGGACCGGCGCGAACGCGGCGGAGCGGGTCCCTACCACGATGCGCCCTTGGCCGTGCAGAACGGACAGGTAGCGGGAATACCGTGCTTGGGGTCCCTGGGAGGCGGTCAAAGTCGTCACTTGTTTTGCCGCAACGAGCTCGCGTAGCGCTTCCTCGCAACGGTCAACAGCATCTTGGTCCGGAACCACGATGAGCGCGCCACCGCCGTCCTTTGCCACCTTGACAGCGAGTGCGGCAAGCGCGGCAGGCCAATCCTCGCCCGGCACCAACTGCCACGCGGCACGAGCCAGCTTTCCCTCTACTACGGCATCGACGAAGGACTCACCGTGTGTGTACGTCGTCCATGCGGAAAGGTCCGGCTCGGCGACCTCCCCGAGCTCCACCCATGGTGTGGAGGTATCCGTTTCTTCCGCTTTCGCATGTCGTGCGGGTATTGCAGAGCGATAAATGTCGGATCGGATGCCTGCGTACCGGTCCGCGAGTGCGTCGATAAGCATGCGCGTGTGCTCCGGGGCCACGACCTCGGGTGAGATAACGCGTTCGATGAAGCGCAGTGAGCCTTCATGGCTTGTCGACGACACCCGCTCCAGCACGATCGCATCCACGAGCCTGCCTGCAAACCGAACCCGCACGCGGACGCCTGGCTGTGCGGCATCGGCATCCTGCTCGTCGACAAGATAATCGAAGGCCCGATCAAGGTGCGCGAGCCCCAACATAGGCAGCACGCGGGCCACAGGCAGGTTGGCAGCTCGCGTGTTCGACATGGTGCAGCATTCTAAACCACGCCACGACACGACACTCCGGGCCTAAGGCTCAGCTGTGCGAAACAGTGCGGTAGTAATAGATGCATCACAAATCAATCGCGCCGATGAGGGACCCGCTTCCGCCATGAAACGTCTGCTTCCCGCAGTCTTATCCGTCTGTATATCCGCTGCAGTTGCCGCAGGAGCCATGACTGCTCCCCAAGCACATGCGGTTGACGTCACAAATCTTTCGCTAGGAAGCAAGCAGACACAACAGCTTTTTGCAGGCTCCTCCCTTGGCCCGATACTTAGTCCAGGTAACGGCTCGCCGATCGACAACGTATCCGCCTACATCCACGGCTCGTCGCAAGGCGCACAGCAAGCCGTACAGGACAACTGGCGCAAGGCATACAACCAACTCCCCCAACAAGTTCGAGATAGCGTGCCACCTCACCTGCGCCCTGCACCGCAGGAAGAAGAGACTGTGCCGGTAACCGTGGTCCCGGCAGCGGAGCCAACGTTGTCTCCTAACGCAACCAACTGCAGCAATTGCGTAGCAATTACGTACGACGACGGCCCGGTTCCCGGTACGGAGCGCCTGCTCGACATCTTCAAGCGCAAGAATGCGCATGCGACGTTCTTCGTCGTCGGTAACAACGTCAATGCAAACCCGAAGATCCTGCGCCGCATCCGCGACGAGGGCCACACGATTGGCAACCACTCGTATTCACACCCGGACCTGGCGCGCCAATCCGACGCGACGATCGGGTCACAGCTCAGCGACACGAGTGCTGCCATTGAGAAGCAATCGGGAGTGAAGGTGCACTGGGTGCGCCCGCCCTATGGTTCCTACGACGGCCGTGTAATCAATGCTTCCAAGGCCCGTGGCCTATCGCTGGCAATTTGGGACGTTGACACGATGGATTGGAGCCACCGTGACACCGCACGCACCTGCTCCATAGCGGTCAATCAGGCGCAAGCTGGATCGATTGTGCTCATGCACGACATCCACGAGCCGACCATCAACGCAGCGGAATGCATCATCGATGGTCTGCGCGCCAAGGGGCTGCGTCCGGTAAGCCTCGACGAGATGATTAAGGACCCCGTCCCGGGGCGTGTGTACACCCACGCGAATTAGCCGTTAGACTTCGTCGCCATGACTGATCCAGGCGAGCATACAGACGAGCAATCGGAAGACACTGCAGACCGCGAAGGTTGGCTCAAGGCACTTCCCTATGCCGTTTTTGCACTGTATGTGATCGCACCTGCACTCCTCATTCCCGTCGCTGGCACGCCATGGCTCCTCGTTGGTTTCATCTTTGCTGTCGCTGCCATCGCGGGGCTTGTCGACGGCTACTGCTTCCGTCCCTCTTGGACATTGCCACTATCCGCCGCTGGCGGTTTCTGGGTGGCGAAGATCCTTTACTTCAATGACGGCACCTTCATCTATGCACTCGGCGTGGCTGTCGTGTCGGCACTTTGCGCATGGCTGATGTCTTTGGTGCGCAAGCAGCCGGCCCCGGTGTCGTCGACAAGCAGTGCGCAGGTGTAGCCGATGGAAACCTGGAGCCTCAACCACCCGAAGTATGGGCTTATCGAACTGCGTGTGGGATTCGACCGCGACTTCGCGGCAGAGGACCCTGAGTGGCCCGGAGATGAGACTGACAAGGAAGGCACCCTGGCCACAGACAAACACACGCTGCCCGAACGCGTCGAACTCTGGGCAAAGAATCCGAGTGAGCGCATGGAAGTGCGTGTCGACGGCACCGTGCAGCACCGCTACAACGACGTGAACAGCGGGCGACTCCCCCTTTTTGGAAACGGCGGGGCAAAACTCGAGACTCCAATGGGGATCGGCGTTGACCGCCAAAAGCCTCACCTTAAACTGCGTGCAAGTGGCTTCGACGAACTGCTCAGTGTCGAGTTTCGGGAGGGCGACACCATCGTCGAGTTCGACCCTCCAGAAGGCTCACGCGGTGCGAAACGGCGTCGGACAATGGAATCGAGTTCGCTCAAGCGCACACTCATCCCTATGGCCGAAGGCTTGGGCAAAGGTGGCTGGGCGCTGGCGGTGATTGTCCTCGGTCCGATCGTAAGCCGAATCATCGACCGACTTCTGCGCTACCTTCCGGACTGGGAACTCCCCGACATCACCTTGCCGCACATGGATCTTCCGGTCCCGCACCTTCCCCAAATGGATCTTCCGCTCCCCCAGATCAACTGGCCTGAATTAGACCTCCCGGACTTGCCCGAGTGGGTTCTTGTTGCGCTCGAATACTCCAAGATCTGGCTGCCAATCCTCATTGGCGTGGTTGTCGGAATCGTGGCCTTGCGCGACCACAAGAAGTCTGAACAGCAAAAAGCCGCCTGGGACAAACCCCAAGCGGCTTCGAAGGAAACTTAAACGCCTGCGGCTGCGCGCAAGTCGTCCACCTTGTCGGTGTGCTCCCAAGGCACATCGATGTCTGTGCGACCAAAGTGGCCGTAGGCAGCGGTTTGGCTGTAGATCGGGCGCTTCAAATCCAAATCGCGGATGATCGCATCCGGTCGCAGATCGAAGACCTTCTCCACCGCCTGCTGGATCGACTCGTTGGTCTGCCCCTCAGCGGCGGTACCGAACGTCTCCACGTACAGGCCAACCGGGGTTGCACGACCAATTGCGTACGCAACCTGAACCTCAACACGGTCTGCGAGGCCCGCAGCGACAATGTTCTTCGCCACCCAACGTGTCGCATACGCGCCGGAGCGGTCCACCTTTGAGGGATCCTTGCCAGAGAACGCGCCACCGCCATGGCGTGCCATACCGCCGTAGGTATCCACAATGATCTTGCGTCCAGTCAGGCCTGCGTCCGCCATCGGACCACCGGAGATAAACGAGCCAGACGGATTGATCAGGACCTTGGTGTCCTCGCGGTAGAACTTCTCCAGACCGGCATCTTCCATGACCCAAGCGATAACGTGCTCTCGCAGCGCCTTCTCAAGTGCCTCACCAGTGAAGTGTGGGTCGTGCTGCGTGGAGATCACGATCGTGTCGATAAACGCCGGGGTATCACCGTCGTACGCAAACGTGACCTGAGTCTTGCCGTCTGGGCGAAGGCCGTCGACGATGCCCTCGTGGCGCACTTGGGACAGTCGGCGTGAAAGGCGGTGCGCAGTCGCAATCGGCAACGGCATGTACTCAGGGGTCTCGTTGGAGGCGTACCCAAACATTAGCCCCTGGTCACCCGCACCAGACTGGTCAGTCTCTTCAGTGGAGGCCTGTTCGCGCACCTCCTGGGAGGTGGTCACGCCATCCGCAATCTCCTGCGACTGATCACCGATTGCGATGTTGACGCCACAGCTGTTGCCGTCGAAACCAACCTCGGAAGAGGTGAACCCGATTTCCACCAATTTGTCGCGCACGATCTTCGCAATATTGGAGTACGCAGACGTGCGCACCTCTCCAACAACGTGAACCTGTCCAGTGGTAACGAGCGTTTCCACTGCAACGCGGGACTGTGGGTCCTGCGCGAGCATGTCGTCCAAAATCGCGTCCGAGATCGCATCGCAGATTTTGTCTGGGTGCCCTTCAGTGACGGACTCACTGGTGAACAGTCGGTAGTAAGTGTCGAGTGACAACGGATCTTTCCTTTACGTGGCCTTGAGGCTGATTCTCCAACACACTAGACCAAGCGGTCTAAGTACGCAAAGCTAAGCGCGAAGCTTTTCAATCGCATTCCAGATCCGAGCAGCTACCTCGTGTTTCGTTCCGTCCTCAATTTCCAGTTCTTCGCCAGACGCACTCAACAACCAACCGCGGTTAGTTGACTGGCCAAACACATTGCCACCAGCAACCGAGTTCAGCATGAGCAAATCCGCGCCCTTACGCTTGAGTTTCGCGCGACCATTCTCAAGTTCGTTGTCCGTCTCAGCTGCAAACCCGACGATCGTGGCATGAGTCTCGCCAGCATCTCGCTTTTCGACGAGACCTTTAAGGATGTCCGGGTTCTCGGTCAAGCGAACAACGGAGAGCGCGTCATCGCTCTTGCCCTTCTTCAGTTTCGTCGTAGCTTCCGATTCTGGACGGTAATCGGCCACGGCGGCCGCCATCACGATAATGTCTGCGTCTGCGGCACGCTCATCCATCGCGTCTTTCATCTCACGTGTGGATTGCACACGCACCACCTCCGCCCCTGAGGGCACAGATAGTTCCGCGGTTGCTCCAGCCACGATCGTGACCTGTGCTCCCCGCTGCGCTGCGATGTCCCCGAGCGCAAACCCCTGCTTGCCAGAGGATCGGTTACCAATGAAACGCACAGGATCAATATTTTCTTGCGTTCCTCCCGCGCTAATAAGTACGCGGGTTCCTGCGAGCGTCTGCTTCATTGGACCGGTTGCCAACACCGTACGGGCTAGCTGCGCAATCGCCTCAGGGTCCGGCAAACGACCCGGACCCGTGTCCTTTCCCGTCAGGCGCCCATGCGCCGGCTCAAGAACCGTAATCCCACGCGAACGAAGCACCTCTACATTGTGTTGCGTCGCTAGGTTATGCCACATTTCGGTGTGCATTGCAGGCGCAAGCACGACGGGGCATGTGGCCACAAGAATGGTTGCAGCCAACAGGTCATCTGCTCGGCCTGCTGCGACACGGGCCATGAGATCAGCGGTTGCAGGTGCGACAACGATGAGATCGGCCTCTTGACCGAGACGGACGTGCTGGACTTCGTCGACACGCTTGAATACCCCGGTATCAACTGGGTTTCCGCTCAGCGCTTCAAATGTTGCTGCGCCCACGAACGACAACGCGCTTTCCGTAGGGATAACGCGCACATTATCGCCATGCTCTTTAAAGTCACGGACTAAGTGGCATGCCTTATACGCAGCAATTCCGCCGGATACACCGATCACAACGTTCTTGGGGGCAGACGTGGCTTCGTTCATGTGGGCCAAGCATACAAAAACGCCGTTGCGGAAGCCCCAATGGCTCGCACAACGGCGTCATTAGCAGAAGCGTTTACTGGCCTTCCTCGTGCTCGAGGAGACCTGCCTCGATCTCACGCAGCGCGATCGACAGCGGCTTCTCACCAGGCTCTGGCGTTACCAGCGGGCCGATGAACTCGAAAACACCATCTTCGGAGTTCTGGTAGAAGCTGTTGATCTGACGTGCACGCTTGGCTGCAAAGATCACCAGAGCGTACTTCGACGAGACCTTCGTCAGCAGTTCATCGATCGGGGGCGCGGTAATGCCGTCCGGGGTGTCGTAGACACGTTCCTGCTGAGTCTCCTCAACAGCGGTGTCCTGCGACAGGTCATTGGTTGATTCAGTCACTAAAACCCACTCGCTAATTGTTGTCGGATGTTGCGCCTAGAAGGATGCGCGCAATGTGTGCAACGGCATCGTCGACATCGTCATTCACAACAACGGTGTCGAACTCCCCTTGCGCATCGAGCTCCTCGCGCGCGGTGGTGAGCCTGCGCTCAATCACAGCTTCCGTCTCGGTCCCACGACCCGTGAGACGTTCAACGAGGACTTCCCACGACGGGGGTGCAAGGAACACTGTACGCGCTTCAGGCATGAGCTGCTTGATGTTGCGAGCACCTGCGAGGTCCACCTCTACGAGTACCGGGCGCCCGTCTGCAAGAGCTTCACGGACCGGACCCGCAGGCGTGCCCGAGCGCTGAAGGCCTCCGTGAATGTCAGCCCATTCCAGCATCTCACCAGCATCGATGCGCTGTTGAAAATCATTCGAGGAGACGAAGTAGTAATCCCTGCCGTCGACTTCGCCCGGGCGTGGAGCCCGAGTTGTCATCGAGACAGAAAAGTAGAGGTCCGGCACCTCGCCGCGCAGGCGGCTAACCACCGTTGACTTACCTACGGCAGACGGTCCGGCCAAAACGACCAGCTGCCCGCGGGGCGCCACCTCAGCCATGTTTAGTTCTCTTCGAAGCCGAAGCGCTCGAGCAGAGCACGACGCTGACGCTCACCCAGGCCACGCAGGCGACGGGTCTGAGCGATCTCCAGCTCCTCCATGATCTCGCGAGCCTTGACCTTGCCAACCTTCGGCATGGCCTCGAGCAAAGCGGAAACCTTGGTCTTGCCGATGATCTCGTCGGTGTCAGCCTTCTCCAGCACGTCCTTGAGCGTGGTCTCGCCGCGCTTCAGGGAGGCCTTCAGCTCAGCGCGCTTCTTGCGAGCCTCAGCCGCCTTCTCGAGGGCTGCCTTGCGCTGTTCATCGGTCAACTGTGGAAGTGCCACGGGTTCCTCCATGTAGGTAGTTCATTCAATATGTTCAGGCCGACTCGTGCCGGCGCGGGGCCTCCTCCACACTCTGCGTTTCAGAAGGCGCACCGCATCCGACACAGTCTAACACTGCATCTGGTTGGCACCGGGAAAATGGAGCGCATTCTTGCTGCATTTCTCCATGTCACCGTTGCGACGCACCTAAACTACCAGGGTTTTTCTCAGCCGATGAAATGGACCCGCTAGTTATGGCTGTTTTACCAGTTCAGCGACACGTTTCCGCAGCTCAGTAACGTCCGGTCCAGCAGACAAGACGGAACGGGAAACATTCGGGAACACCAGGTGTGCGTTTGCACCTGCAATCTGCGCCGCGTCTTCCATCGTCGCTCCCTGCGCTCCGACCCCAGGCATAAGCACTGGAGCATTGAGCGCGTCGAGCACCGGCGGCTTCGCCACAGTTGCACCGACAACGACACCAACGTGGCCTACTGCAGCGCCCTGGTTGTACGTGGCGCATTCATCGACCATCCACTGCGACACCATGCGTCCATCGATTTCACTCGTCTGGAACGCTTCAGCTTCAGGGTTGGAGTTCGCAGACATCACGAACACGCCCTTACCGTGCGCTGCAGCAAGTGAGATGGCAGGTTCCAGCGACCCGACACCCAGATACGGTGTCAGCGTGAGCGCGTCCGCTTCCAACGGTGAGCCTGGTTGCAGCCACGCGGCGGCGTATCCAGCCATCGTGGAGCCGATATCGCCGCGCTTGGCGTCCGCGACGACGAGCGTCCCGCTCTCACGGAGTGCGGCGAGGGTCTCCTCGAGTACCGCGAAACCCGCAGAGCCGAACCGCTCGTAGAAGGCAACCTGTGGCTTGACCAACGCAACTGATCCTGCAAAGGCCTCGACACACGCCGAGGAAAACCGTTGCAGACCATCAATGGTGTCCGGAAGACCCCACTTGTCTAGCAGCGCCGCGTGCGGGTCGATGCCTACACACAGTCGGCCATATTCGTTACCAGCGACAACGAGACGCTCCCCGAAGGAGGCATGGGGCTGTACCACTACTGGCCACCCTCTGCGTTCTTGGAGACGCTGTGCTCGAGCTCCTGGAGGCTGGTCACATCAATGGAGTTGCTGCGCACTGCTTCGATGCCTTGGACTGTGGCGGTAACACCCTGCACATCGGTCATGATCGGTACATCCGCGATCACGGCTGCGGCACGGATGTCGTAGCCATCGTGGCGCGCGGTTGTCGAGCCCGCCGGAGTGTTCAAGATGAGGTCGATCTCACCGTCCAAGATCCGCTCCACGATGGAACGACCCTTCGCACCTTCGCGGACCTCGGAGCCCTTGAGTGCTACTTCGCATTCGATGCCGTTGCGGCGCAGCATTTGCGCTGTACCTGCCGTCGCGATCACCTTGAACCCCATGGTGGACAAACGCTGGATCGGGAAGATCAGGGTGCGCTTGTCGTGGTTAGCCAGGGAGACAAAGACCGTGCCTTCCGTCGGCAGTTCGCCGTAAGCGGCGGCCTGGGTCTTAGCAAATGCCACACCGAACGACGGGGCAAGCCCCATGACCTCACCGGTGGACTTCATTTCCGGGCCGAGGATGGTGTCCAGAATCGACCCGTCTGGGCGGCGGAAGCGGCTAAACGGCAGTACCGCTTCCTTCACAGCGATCGGGTGGTTCAGCGGCAAGGATCCGCCATCGTAGTCGGACGGGATGAGGCCCTCGTCGCGAAGTTCAGCGATCGTCGCGCCGAGCATGACGCGTGCTGCAGCCTTCGCAAGGTGGACGCCGGTCGCCTTGGAGACGAACGGCACCGTACGCGATGCGCGCGGGTTTGCCTCGATGACGTAGAGGATGTCGTCCTTCAATGCGAACTGGACGTTCATCAGACCCTTCACCCCGATACCGTGAGCGAGTGCCTCAGCGGAGCGACGGACCTTTTCAATGTCGTCGGGGCCGAGCGTCATCGGCGGAAGCGCACAGGCGGAGTCGCCAGAGTGAATGCCGGCTTCCTCGATGTGTTCCATCAGACCACCGAGGTAGACCTCGTTGCCGTCAGACAACACATCGACGTCAATTTCGATGGCGTTGTCAAGGAAGCGGTCCACAAGCACTGGGTGGTCCGGGCTGAGCTCGGTTGCGCGCTCGATGTAGTTGCGCAGGGAGTCTTCGTCATAAACGATCTCCATGCCACGGCCTCCGAGCACGTAAGACGGGCGCACGAGGACGGGGTAACCAACCTTGTTGGCCACTTCGCGAGCCTCTTCGAAGGAGGTTGCGGTGCCAAATGCGGGAGCTGGAAGCTTGGCTGCTTCGAGCACCTTGCCAAACTCGCCGCGGTCCTCCGCCAGATCGATTGCCTCGGGGCTCGTACCGACGACCGGCACGCCCGCATCCGCGAGACGCTGCGCGAGGCCCAGCGGGGTCTGACCGCCGAGCTGCACAATAACGCCAGCGACCTCACCGGTAGCGGCTTCCGCACGGTAGATCTCCATCACGTCTTCGAACGTCAACGGTTCGAAGTAGAGACGGTCCGCGGTGTCGTAGTCGGTAGAAACGGTCTCCGGGTTGCAGTTGACCATCACGGTCTCGTAGCCAACGCGGGACAGTTCCAGGGCGGCGTGGACACAGGAGTAGTCGAACTCGATGCCCTGACCAATGCGGTTCGGACCAGAGCCCAGGATGACGACCTTGCCCTTGCTGTTTTCCTTTGCACCGGTGAACTGGTCAACCTCAGACTCGGCAGCCGGGTCGAGTTCGTACGCCGAGTACAGGTACGGAACCTTCGCCTCGTACTGGCCCGAGCAGGTGTCCACGGTCTTGAAGGTCGGGTGGATACCCAGCGTCCATCGCAGTTGACGCACGCCGTCTTCGCCCGCGAGTTCTGGGCGCAGCGTAGCAATCTGGGCGTCGGACAAGCCTTGAGCCTTTGCCTCACACAGGAGACCTGCGTCAAGCACAGGGGCGTCGATAAGCACCTGGCGGAACTCGACCAGCCCAGCGACTTCCTCGAGGAACCACGGATCGATACCGGAGGCTGCGTAGACCTCATCAACGCTCGCGCCGAGGCGAAGCGCAAGCTCGACATCGTAGAGACGCTTGTCGGTCGGCACCTTAAGGTCTTCGAGCACCGCTGCGACGTCATTTGCACGCTCTCCTGCGACGTACTCGTCGGAACGAGTCCAGAAGCCGTTTGGCTTGTCTTCCATCGAGCGCATGACCTTGTTCAGGCCCTGGATGTAGTTGCGGCCAATACCCATGGCCTCGCCAACCGCCTTCATGGAGGTGCCCAGAGTCTCGTCCGAGCCCGGGAACTTCTCAAAGGTAAAGCGTGGCATCTTGACGATGACGTAGTCGAGGGACGGCTCCTCAAGCGCAGTGGTCGCGCCACCGGTCATGTCGTTGGCAATCTCGTCGAGCGTGTAGCCAATAGCTAGTCGGGTTGCCACCTTTGCAATCGGGTAGCCGGTCGCCTTCGACGCAAGTGCAGACGAACGCGACACGCGCGGGTTCATCTCGATCGTGATCATGCGGCCGTCTTTGGGGTTGATGGCGAACTGGATATTGCAGCCACCGGTCCTGACACCGACTTCACGGATGATGGCCTTGCCTTGTTCGATCATCTTGGTGACCTCGGGCTCGGTCATCGTCAACACCGGCGCCACCGTGACAGAGTCGCCCGTGTGGACACCCATGGCATCCACGTTCTCAATCGTCGCAACCGTAATGCAGTTGTCATCCGAGTCACGAATGAGCTCGAGCTCGATTTCTTTCCAACCGAGGATGGATTCTTCAATGAGCACGTTCGCTTCTGGCGATGCGGTCAAGCCGTCGCCGGCGATGCGGTGCAAGTCGTCCATGTCGTAGGCAAGGCCGGAACCGAGACCACCCATGGTGAACGACGGGCGCACGACGACTGGGAAGCCGAGCTCCGCGACGGTTTCTTCCACTTCTTCCATGGTGTAGCAGACACGGGAACGGGCGGACTCGCCGCCGATCTTTTCAACAATGTCCTTGAACTTTTGGCGGTCTTCGCCGCGCTCAATCGCGTCGATGTCTGCGCCGATGAGTTCAACGCCGTGCTTTTCCAGAATGCCAAGCCGGTCCAGCTTGATGGCCGTGTTGAGTGCAGTCTGACCACCGAGCGTCGGCAGAATCGCATCAACCGGGTGGCCTTGCTCAGCCTCGCGGGCGAGGATGCGGTCGATGTACTCCGGCTGGATCGGCTCTACGTACGTGTGGTCGGCGAACTCAGGGTCGGTCATGATCGTTGCCGGGTTCGAGTTCACCAGGGTGACGCGCAGGCCTTCTTCTTTGAGCACGCGGCACGCCTGGGTGCCGGAATAGTCAAACTCGCACGCCTGTCCGATGACGATCGGCCCGGAGCCGATGACCAGGACGTGGTTGAGATCTTCTCGCTTCATAATGTTTCTCCTGGTCTTTCTTTTAAGCTTCTTGCTTTTCGACGATTACCTGCACGCGCACCGACTTACCCTCGTGCTGCGCCTGAGAGACGTGGCGGACCAGCCTGCGGGTGTCTACACCCCAGATGCCGGTAATGCCCTGCGCCTTCATTTCTTCTTCCAGGCTGTGCTTTGCTTCCTGGTTCGATGCGATGCGAGCGAGATCGCGGATCACCACGGCTTTTGCCGTGATTGCCGTACGTCCCTCCCCTGCTCCTTCACCTGTCCAGCCAACATTGCCGATGTGCGGTGTAGCGAACACCAGGATCTTGCCGTCGTTATCGGCAGAGCACATTTCGCGCTCGTAACCGAACATATCGATGATGCTCTTGAGATCGCCTTCAATGTCACCTTCCGGTGCTGCGCCGAAGACGAAGCCGGTGAATTTCTCGCCTGTGTCGAGGACGAGTTGTGCGCGGGTGCGCTGCTGCTGTGTTTGTGTCATGGGTTTAGGCCTTCTTTGCAGAGTAGGTTTGGGTGCCGCGCAGCCAGGTGCCAACTACGCGTGCGTTAAATTCGATGCCTTCGTAGGGAGTGTTCGACGCCTTCGACGCCATATCCTTGCCCTTTGCGGTCCAGGTGTCCTGTGGATCAATCAAGGTGAGGTTTGCTGGCTCGCCAACCGCGATCGGACGGCCCTGGTCCTCAAGCCGCAGAATTTCGGCAGGGCGCTCGCTCATGACCTTGGCCACGAAGCGCCAGTCAGCAAGACCCGATTCGACGAAGACTCGGTGCACGATCGCCATGGACGTTTCTAGGCCGAGCATGCCTGGCTTGGCGTGCTCGAACTCCACGCACTTGTCTTCAGATCCGTGAGGAGCGTGGTCGGTGGCGATGACGTCCACGGTGCCGTCGAGAAGCGCTTGCTTGAGCGCTTCAGCGTCGCGCTTTTCGCGCAGCGGCGGGTTGACGCGGAACAGGCCGTCGTAGGTGGACAGCATTTCGTCGGTAAGCAGCAGGTGGTGCGGGGTGACCTCTGCCGTAACGTTGATGCCCTGCGCTTTGGCGAACCGAAGCAGCTCGACCGTGCCTTCGGTCGACGCGTGGCAGAGGTGGTAACGACCACCGTAGTCACGAGTCATGATCGCGTCGCGTGCGACGATGGATTCCTCCGCGACACGCGGCCAACCTCGAAGCCCCAGGCGCGCTGCCTGCTCGCCTTCGTGGGCTACAGCGCCCTCGGTCATGCGGTGGTCTTCCGCATGCTGGGCAAGAATCACGTCGTGTGCCTTGGCGTATTCGATAGCGCGGCGCATGAGCTGCGGGTCGTTGACGCACTTGCCATCGTCGGAAAACATGCGCACACCGCTGCGGGCCATCAGACCGATCTCGGTGAGCGTCTTGCCCTCGAGTCCCTTGGTAATCGAGCCCACCGGGTAGACATCGCATTTACCGTACGTCTGGCCCTTCTCCCAGACCGCCTCGGCGAGGAACGGCTGGTCGATCACCGGGTTGGTATTCGCCATGGTGAATACAGCGGTGAAGCCTCCCTTGGCGGCAGCATCCGAGCCGGTAGCGATGGTTTCGGTGTCCTCGCGGCCCGGCTCACGCAGGTGCACGTGCATATCGACGAGACCAGGAAGCAACACGTTGCCACCACAGTCGATGGTTTCATCAGCATCGTCAAACGGGTTGTCCCCAATGGAGTCGATGACACCGTCTTCCACGTCAATGAGAATGCTGGTCACGTCCTCGCCATATGGACGAACGTTGTTGAGTGCAAGCTTGGTCACTTGATCGCTCCTTCTTCGCCGCCAGTGCCGGCGAGCAGTGTGAACAACACGGCCATGCGGGTGTACACGCCGTTAGAGACCTGGCCAAGGACGACAGCATTGTCGCGATCAGCCACGTCGTAGTTAATTTCCATGCCACGCAGCATCGGACCCGGGTGCATGATCAACGCCGAATCCTTCATGCGGTCGGCTCGATCAACGCTCAAGCCGTACAAGGTGGCGTACTCGCGGTGCGACGGGAAGAACCCGCCGTTCATGCGCTCGGCCTGCACGCGCAGCATCATCACGACATCTGCGTGCTCAATCTCGGCATCGAAGTCATACGAGACACGTGCCGGCCAGAACTCCACACCGGTAGGCAGCAGCGTCGGCGGCGCAACCAACACAACCTCTGCGCCCAAGATGTGCAGCAGGTCCACGTTCGAGCGAGCAACACGGGAGTGCAAAATATCGCCGACGATCAGGACGCGCTTTCCAGCGACATCGCCAATGTGCTGGCGCATGGTCACCGCATCCAGCAAAGCCTGTGTCGGGTGCTGGTGCTGGCCGTCACCTGCGTTCACGATGCTTGTATTCGGCAACCACTTGGCCAGAAGCTGTGCCGCACCCGAAGCAGGGTGGCGCATGATGATCGCGTCTGCACCGATTGCCTCCAAGGTTGCAGCGGTGTCTTTGAGCGATTCACCCTTCTTCACCGAAGATGAAGACGCAGACAGATTGATCACATCGGCGCTCATCCACTTGCCCGCTGTCTCAAACGACGAGCGGGTACGCGTCGAGTTCTCGTAGAACAACGTCATCACAGTGCGACCACGCAGGGTCGGAAGCTTCTTGATCTCACGACCATCCAGAGCTTCCCGGAAGCGGTCCGCTTCATCCATCAGCTCGATGATCTCTTCGCGGCTGAGATCTGCAATATCGATGAGGTGCCTCATTTACGCCTCCCGTTCCAGGGTCACGCGATCTTCACCGTCGAGCTGGGCGATCGCGACAGTGACATCTTCGTCCTTCGATGTGGGGATGTTCTTGCCTACGTAATCCGCGCGGATTGGCAGTTCCCGGTGGCCACGATCGACCAGCACTGCGAGCTGGATCGCGGCTGGCCTACCGATGTCGCGCAGCGAATCAAGGGCGGCGCGAATGGTTCGGCCGGAGTACAAGACATCGTCGACAAGCACGACAATTGCCCCGTCGATGTCGACCGGAATGTGGGTTGGGCGCAGTGCCCGATGTGGCTTGTCGCGGAGATCGTCGCGGTACAAAGTGACGTCGAGACTGCCTACTGGCACGCTCACGCCTGAAAATTCTTCAACCGCTTCCGCAATACGCTGCGCTAACGGAACACCACCGGACGGGATCCCCAGCAGAATGACCTGCGGTCCGTCGCTGTCGTCCAGCGTTGTCTTCTCGATGATCTGGTGCGCGATGCGTGCAACAGTGCGACCGACGTCCTGAGCGTTCAGCAGCTCAACCGTCGACCGTTCGTTTCCACTCATCGAACCTCCTTCCCCGCCTCTCTGTGCGGCATTTAAAGGAAATATCGACGCGGTCCCGCCTATCGGGGCCGTGTGAAGTCTCGGAGACTGCGCTTCACATTAGCACCAGCACCGCGCCATCGCGAGGAGTTTCACCCAGATGGGTATTCTCGCAAGTGTGACTACAGAAGAGACTGAAGCCATCCAGCCCAACGAGCACCCAGAACGCAACGTTCCGGAACCGGTGACTACCGAAGCAATCGCCGCGATTTTTGAGGAAGAAAACCTTGAATACCGCGTCGAAGATCAAGCCGTGCGCTCTGGTTTTATCAACGCAGCAATCGTCATTGCCCTCGACGGCGATCACCTCATCTTCGAGGCCCTGTGGCGTGGCGAGTTTCCCCGCGATAGCGCATCGCAGGTGCTGTTTGCCTGCAACGAGCACAACCAGACGCATTTTGCACCGACCCTGCGTTTCTTCGAACGCGGTGAGGACAACCTGGCTGTGAGCGCCATTCGCTCGATGAACATCGCCGATGGAGCCTCATTCAACCAGCTCGGCTCTTTCATTGTGACGTCTATCGACGCCACGCTTCAGGCATTCGACTACCTCAAAACCACTTTCCCGACCGTCGTGAACTGGGAGGAACCGCAGCAGTGAGCACCGCAACTCAAGTAACCATCGACCGCGTCATCGAAACGATGGCGAAGCAGGGCATCGAAGTTTCCGACGACCCGTCTGGCCGCGCAGGCCACGCCCATTACAAGGGATTCAACCTGCTGTTTGTCCTGTTGGACTCAGTGTTGATCCTGCGTGCGGACTCGGTTACCGACACCCCGTCCGACACGCCCGATGCCACCTTGTACCTGGCCGCAAACCAGGTCAACAGCTCGTACCTCGACGCGCGTGCGCTCGTGGTCAACCGCACCGAGACGATCGTTGTGCGCACCGAATCGGAAATCGCGATCGGCGCAGGGCTAAGCGACGAGCAACTCGCGTCCTCGCTCAAGGCCGCTGTTGCTGGTGTGTTGGAAACCCAAAATGCCATGCAGGTGCTGGTGGGCGAGATCAAGCGCACCGCTGAGGAAGCAAGCGCAGCGCAGAACGATACCGAGGAGAGCTAAGCGGTTTTCTCACCGCTTAGGTCGCCCTTCTCCCCTATTTACGCCTGCTCATCAAAACGCCTCCAACGATGAGGCACGCGATTGCCAAGCCGAGAGCATTGCGGACTTCAGCTCCCGTCGAGGCCAGCGAACCTCCTCGTTGTTCATCAGAGACACGAGGGCTTTGCGCGGTACCTTCTCCGGTCCCCCGCGCCACCTTCTGTGTGCTGCCGACGGCTGCGCCTTGCGCAACCGCCGAGCTTGCACGCGACCGCTGCGTCGTGGGGGTCGTGAGGCTCGTAGGGGTTTTCTGTTTCGAGCCCGTTGATGATGCCGCAGTCCGTGACGCGGACGCAGTCACCGTCGCAGACGCAGTTGGCCGAGCGGTTGCCTGTTGACTCTCTCGCACAGTGCTCGTTGGGCTGGTGCTCGTTGGGCTGGTAGGCGTTGGCAAGCCACTGGCCGATGTCGAGCCGCTGGCCGATGGCGACGCCTGAGGCACGTCGTTCCTGCTGGAAATCTGCGTGTCATCGCCAACGAGATACGTCACCGTTGACCATTCCGTCACAGGTTCGCCGCTAAGCGAAACGGTACGCATCTCAATGTCATAGACGCCGGGCTGCGTAAAGATCCAGTCTGCGTGCACGTGGAAATTGCCCGGTGTGACTCCCGTGATGGTGTGCGTTTGGGAATCATCGGCCAACGTCGCAGGCGGCACGCCGATAGTTGGCAGGTGCCCCGCCCACCAACGTCCACCTGTTGGCGCAGTTTTCGGGCGCACTTCAATGTTGACACCATCTGGGTAAGTCTCCGCTACTTTCATCGTGTCCCACCCGGGCCAGACGGCGTCGTGAAGCTGCCCGAGCGGAAGGTGATACACCGTGTCACCTTCCTGGAGGAATCCGACATTCGTTGCAACCCGTGCAGTGCGTTGATCGACTGTGATCTTTCGAGCATCGAACACACGCAGTGCAACCGATTCGGGAATGTGATGGGTACTTCCTTCGTGGACGAAGAAGCCAGTCTTGCCGTCGATAACCTTTGGGCCAAAATCAACATGGCCTGTGGTGATCTCGACCGGCGTAGTCTCAGCTGGAGGTTCTGAGGACGGCAGGGTCGTCGCCTGGGCAGACGTAGTCGGTGCTGCCGTTGGTGCCGTTGTCTGTGCCGGCGTTGGTGCCGGTGCCGTTGTCGCGACCGTCGTGTCGGGCCCGGTCGTGTCGGGCACCGTCGGCGGAACAAACTCCCCGTCGGCTGCTACCACGAACCGCAGAATTTCCTGCTTTGATGTGGATCCTCCAACCTCGGCGACGGACACTCCGATTTCATAGCTGCCTGGCTTATTAAAGGCCCAGGAAACATGCATGTGTTCTGGACCGTCGGTGGTGTACGCACGGGTTGCGTCGTTGCCTGCAAGACGCATGCTCGGATCTGTCTGATCACCGCGAAACGCGATCCAGTTACCGCCCCGTGGTGCAGATACAGGTGTCAGCGTGAAGGTGTAGTTCTTCCCTGTCTCACCGAAAGCATGCTCTGTGCTTAAGCCAGGCCAGACAACTCCACGGCGCTGTGTTTCTGGGAGAATATATGCGACCTCCCCTGCTTTTGCGAAGCCTTCGATATCGTCATCCAGCACTGTCCCGACCTGTTTCGGCACGGTGAAAGCAACGCTGGATGGCGAGCGCCACACCGCACCCTTGTCGTAAAGATTCGTCTCGTCTTTCACGCGCAGGTGAAGTGTGCCTGACTCGTAGAGCGGTGCAATATCGACGTGCCCGGAGTGCAGGTTGAGCACTTTCTCCTGCGCTGGAGTGGGCGTCGACGATGGTGAGGGTTCCGCCGAAGGCGCCGGTGAAGGCGCCGGTGAAGACGGCTGCGGCGACGGCGCTTCAGAGGTTGCAGTCGGTGCTGCAGGTGGCGTTGCAGGTGCTTCACCCAACGTCACTGTGGTCTCGGGAATCGGCGAGTAATCAGCCTCCTGCAGGTGGTTAAACAAAGCTGCGTCAGTGGCGTTCGATCGCGCTTCGGGCACAATCTTGAGGATCAATTGATGCCCAGGACGGCGGCAACCGTCAACGAGTTGTTTGCTGGTTCGGCCGCCAGGAGCTGAGGTGAATTCAATTTCGCAATCGGCGATAGCGTGTTCTGGCAATTCAGTCAACGGGTCACCGTCGATGCGGTAGAAACCACCGGAGACACGAAGCGTGGTGCGATCATCAGCTGGGCGCACCGTGATGTCGATGTTGCGGTCGTCCTCGCCGTAGACCTCTCCAGTAGACACCACGACATCTGGACTGGTGATGTTGAACGGCTCGGTTTCAAAAGGCGCGATGTCATCCATCTGCGGGGTTGGAAGCTCCTCAGCGCGCTCGCTTGTCGACGACGCCACCGCCCCAGTCCTAAACGTCAACGGCGCAGAAATCCAACGTGGCGACGGCGATCCAGATACAGGAATGTAGACCGCCTGGAAGTCGGAAAACTCTTCGCCGATCATCTCATCCCACGAGGCCTTGCCGCCGACTGCTTCCCGTTCCGCAAGGTAGAAACCGTTGATAAGGAACACGACATGCCCAGCATCTTTCGGGTTACCGGTATCAAACGCCAAATTGGTCAGGATCCCCTCCTGTGCGCCCTTGGTCTCTCCTTGTGCAGGGCGCATCTGGAACGTTGGGGAACCTGTCCCCGACGTGTTTGCCTGACTATAGGCTCGGGGCAAATCGTTGATTGTGCGGTCAGCCGGGTTCGTACCGCCGACCTGCCACACGAGTGTCTGGGGTTCCGAATGGATAAAGGAACCGTCTTTGAGACGGGCTGTCGCCCGATACGTCACCTCATAGCGCCCCGGTCGAGTGAAGGTCGTCGAGTTGTGAGTGTGGGTACCGGCGTTGACCCACGTTGCACGGAAACCTGGATCGTGGGACGACCAGAGCCGGTTAAGCGGATAGACCTCGTCGCTGTAGTTAAACAACTCCATCTTTCCGGGACCGTGGAAATCGACGATCTCCATATTGAAGGAAGCCGCACGGAAATCCTCTGTCGGCAAGTCAGCGGCCGCTCCGAAACCTGCCCAAATCGGCATGGTGTTCTTAGGGAAACCGTGCGCGGGCCCACCGAAGTACATCAGTTGCTCGTCGTACGGGTCGAGGAAATCGAATCGGGGATCGTCGGGAACACGCCAGGCGTAGGCACCTAGGCCGCCGTCCACGCGTCCCCTACTCACCCAGTTCACGGTGTCCTCAATGGGCAGGTAGCCCGCACTATTGGACATGAGGCGAAACGTTCCATCCTCCCACACAGCGTGGGGTGAGTCGACGTGTGTTTGGGTTCGCACAACCGGCTGTGAGGCTTCACTCCACGACAACGGTGCACACAGCACCGTGAGCGCTACCGCGGATAACAGCGCCACAAAGCTCTTCCGAGGATGCACGTCTTTTAGATCGCCCATAGCGGAAGTAGTACGGCGGGGCATGGCCGCTCCTTAAGGTTACTGAAAAGGATTGTCGTTAGTAACCTTACAGGTGTCTGGGCACAGCCGAGGAAGAACCGAAGAAAAACAAAACCGTTGCCAGCAGGTTCATTCCCTAATGAGGAAAACCTGCTGGCAACGGCCTATCTGGGTTTGAGCGAGTTGGATTACTCGGAGGCGTCATCCTCCGACGTTTCCGCCACGCCTACGCCACCGTCCTGGTCTGCGGACTGGTCGGTATCTTCGGCGTCTTCTTCGCTATCAGGCGACACGAAGAACGGCGAATTCGGATCAACGGACGATGCAATCCGATCCAACACAGCGTTGATGTAAGGCGCAGCCTTGGCGCCCGAGTACTCAGAAGCCATCTCGACAGCTTCCTTGATCGAGATTGGCGCATCGACTTCGTCGTTAAACAAAATCTCCCAGGCGGCCACACGCAGGATCTGACGGTCGACGGCTGGCAAGCGAAACAGCTCCCAGTCCTCGCTGAGTGAACGCTCAATCGCGTCGTCCAAGTCGTCGAGCTTCTCCGCAGCACCTGCGACGATCTCGCGGGTGTAATCAGCAACCGGCGCAACTGCGTTCAACGGATTCCGCGAAAGCTCAGTGCGGTCCTCAACGATGGCAACCGGATCGATATCCCGTGTCTCCGCCTCGAACAGCATGTCTACCGCACGACGGCGCGCCCGGTAACGGGCGCCATGACGTTTGTAGTCGAGCATTAGTTGTTCACGCGAGAGAGGTACTCGCCAGTACGCGTGTCAACCTTGACCACGTTGCCGGTTTCCAGGAACAGCGGAACCTGGATCTCAGCACCAGTCTCCAGCGTTGCCGGCTTGGTACCACCGGTGGAACGGTCGCCCTGCAGACCCGGCTCGGTGTGCTCGATCTTGAGGTCCACAGAGATCGGAAGCTCAGCGAAAAGTGCTTCACCCTCGTGGAAAGAAACCTGAACATGCATGTTCTCCAGCAGGAAGCGTGCTGCATCGCCGAACTTGTCGGCCGGCAGCTCGAACTGCTCGAAGGTCTTGTCGTCCATGACAACGTAGCTCGTGCCGTCGTTGTACAGGTAGGTCATATCGCGACGATCAACCGTCGCGGTCTCCACCTTCACACCTGCGTTCCACGTCTTCTCAACGGTCTTTCCGGAGACGACATCCTTAAGCTTGGTGCGCACGAATGCCGGTCCCTTACCGGGCTTGACATGCTGGAACTCAACGATCTGCTGCAGTTTGCCATCGACCTTCAGCACAAGACCGTTCTTAAAATCGGCGGTAGTTGCCATGGGTGGTACCTTCCTCGTAATTGTTTCGGAACGTGTACAAACACAGCAATGCTACAGCACCGTCAATTCCTTCGGGTACTTGGTGATAATCCGTGGCTTCCCTGATGTGATGATCAACGTGTCCTCGATACGCACACCGGTCTTGCCCGGAATGTAGATCCCCGGCTCAATGGTCAGGGTCATACCTTCCTTTAGGTCTCCCTTGCCGGTCTGTGCGGCAGACGGGGCTTCATGCACGTCCAGGCCGACACCGTGGCCAGTGGAGTGAACGAAGTACTCGCCGAAGCCTGCCTCTTCAATAACGTCGCGGCAGGCCTTGTCTACATCCACAAGTGCCGTTCCCGCCGTGGCTGCCTTCACGCCAGCAAGCTGGGATGCAAGCGTCACTTCGTAAATCTCGCGCTCCAACTGACCGATTTCCCCGATAGCAAACGTACGGGTCATATCGGAGTTGAACCCGAGGCGGTGCATACCGTAATCAATGGTCACCAAATCGCCTTCGGCGATAAGACGGTCGCCGGCCTGATGGTGTGGCTTCGAGGCGTTCGGGCCGGAGGCGACAATCGTGTCAAAACTTGGGCGTTCTGCACCAAGTCGACGCATGCGGTACTCAAGGTCAGCGGCAATGTCACGCTCAGAACGGCCTGCTCGCAATTCTCCTGCGGCGACGAGTTCCTCCAACGCCTGTGTGGCCAGCTCGGCAGCCTCAGTCAGACGGGTGAGTTCAAGGTTGTCCTTAAACAAGCGGATCCCTTCAATCACGCCAGAAACCGGCACAAGGGTTACGCCCTCCGGGCATGCATCCTCGAGGCGCTTGAGCTCCGCAACGGAAACGAAATCGGCCTCATAGCCCACACGGTGGCCTTCGGTAACCTGCGACAACAACTCGGTTGCTGTCGCGCGAGCAATCGTCGCCTTGATATCCGGGACCTCTTCAGCAATCTGAGTGGTGTAACGACCGTCGGTTGCGATCTTCGCAGTACGGTCTTTCGACACCAGAAGCGCGCCGTTCGAGCCGGAGAAACCAGACAGGTAACGCACGTGGGTCAAATGGGTGACCAGCATGTCGTCGATACGCTGTGCCGCAAGTTGCGACGAGAGTTTCCTCCGACGAGTTTCAAAACGAGTATCGGCCAATGCCATCATTTCCTCCTTGCGAAGTAGTCCAACGCGAGCCGGTAGCCTTCCGTACCCAACCCCGCGATCACGCCTACGGCGATTGGCGAGAGGTACGAATGGTGCCTGAACGACTCGCGCGCGTGCACGTTCGAAATATGCACCTCAATAAAACCTTGGTGATCATTTAGTTCTACCAGTGCATCACGAAGCGCAACCGAGGTATGGGTAAAACCACCCGGGTTAATGATCACCGGCCAAGTGTTATCGGCTGCTTCATGCACCCAGTCAATGAGTTGGCCCTCGTAGTTGGACTGGCGGCACTCCACTTCAACCCCAAGATCGGCTGCGTGATCGTGCAATTGCTTTTCGACGTCCGCCAGCGTGACCGTCCCATACACCTCCGGTTGGCGTTTGCCGAGTCGATTGAGGTTCGGACCATTGAGTACCAAGATTTTCATGTTCTACTCCGAAATCTTTGCGTACGCCGCGCGCATCTCTTCCACAGTTGCGTCCTCCAGGCGAGTGCAGGACCCAAGGCCGTCCAGGACGACAAATCGGATCTTGCCGTCGCGGTTCTTCTTGTCCAGAAGCATCGCCTCATGCAACTCTTCAAACGCACCGGCCTCGTAGCGCGTGGGAAGTCCCGCACCACTGATGACGGTCTCGTGGAGGGCGACCAGGTCATCGTCGATAAGCCCGCGCGCATGAGCAAGGTGTGCCACAAACATCATGCCCACCCCGACGGCATTGCCGTGGCGCCACATGTAATGCTCGCGACGTTCGATCGCATGGCCCAGAGTGTGGCCATAGTTAAGAATCTCGCGCAGCCCAGCTTCCTTGAGGTCCTCCCCCACGACCTTGGCTTTTACGCTGACAGAGCGCTCGACAAGCTCCGCCCAGTGATGCTCTGGGCCCTCCTGATAGAGCTCCAAAATCCGCGGGTCCGCAATAAAGCCCGTCTTTACCAACTCAGCAGAACCTGAAACAACCTCTTGCTCAGGCAGCGTTGCAATACGAGCGAGATCAATAAACACCGCATTCGGCTCGTGGAACGCACCGACGAGATTTTTACCTGCGGTCGTGTTGATGCCAGTCTTGCCGCCGACTGCCGCATCAACCATGGCGAGCAATGTCGTCGGCACATGCACAACCTTGATGCCGCGCATCCACGTGGCCGCGGCGAAACCGGCAAGATCTGTCACAGCGCCGCCACCCAAACCGACAACGGCGTCCTGGCGCGAGAACCCGTGCTCCCCCAACACGTCCCACAAGTGGGAAAGCACCGGAAGATCCTTTCCAGCCTCCGCATCGGGAACACATGCCAAGACCGGCGCCAGGCCCGCTTGCTCAAGCATGTGCTCAAGGTCCTCAGCAACGGCACGCAACGGTTCCTGGTGGACCACCAGCACACGGCGTGCGCCGGAATCCGCAAGGTGACCTGCTACGGCGTCAAGGTTATTGCTGCCAATATGAATGTCGTACGGACTTGGGCCCGTGACGGATACCACTGCCATTGTTTGCTCCTTCGCTTGACAGAACTGAAGCCTGACGGAAACTACTCGCCGTCGATGAAACCCAAAACCTCTGCGACAACACGCTGCGGTGGCCGCGCGTCCGTGCGGACGCGGAACGTGGCCACTTCGCGGTACAGCGGTTCACGTTGATCCATGAGGTCGCGGTAACGCTGCTCGCGATCATCACTGTCAAGCACTGGTCGAGTGGAATCCTGTGCTGTGCGGCGAATACCCTCTTCCGCGCTGACATCGATCCAAACAACAGTGTGGCGCTGCAGCAGCTGTCGCACTTCCTCGGTCACGATCGCACCGCCGCCGAGGCTCACTACCCCACCGGTGGCCAGAGCACGTGCCACAAACCCGACTTCGAGCTCACGGAAGGCATCCTCACCCAACTCGGCGTACACCTCGCCACACGCTTTGCCTTCAGCCTGTTCGATGAGCAGATCCGAATCCATGATCGGCAGGTTCAGCGCGCTAGCTATTCGACGACCAATCGTTGACTTACCTGACCCCGGCATACCGACGAGCACCACGCGAGGAGCCGTATGAACCGTCGCCGGACTTGTATTTGTTGACTCCTCGTTGCATGCCTCTACTGCCTGCAAATCAGTGAGCTCAGTCATCGGCATCCCTAACTTGATCAAACGCAAGACGTTGTGCGACGTACTCCTTGTACGACTCTACGTTGCGCTTCACCTCCTCAATCGTGTCTCCCCCGAATTTCTCAGAGACAGCCTGTGCCAGAACAAGCGCAACCATTGCCTCTGCAACGACACCACCAGCGGGCACGGCACAGACATCGGAGCGTTGGTGAATCCCCGTGGCAGCGTCGCCGGTGCTCATATCAACCGTCTTCAAGGCACGAGGGACAGTCGAGATGGGCTTCATCGCAGCGCGAACGCGCAACTGCTCCCCATTCGTCATGCCACCTTCGATACCGCCTGCACGGTTGGTCAGCCTCCGCACACCATCTTCGGTGCGCTCGATTTCGTCGTGTGCCTGCGATCCACGGCGACGCGCCTCCTCGAAACCGTCGCCGATTTCGACGCCTTTCACCGACTGGATACCCATCAGCGCGCCTGCCAACTGCGCATCCAAGCGTCGTTCGCCAGAAATGTGGGAGCCAAGGCCGATCGGCAGCCCATCCACAATGACCTCAACGATCCCGCCGAGCGTGTCGCCCGATTTCTTCGCAGCCTCAATGCACGCGACCATGTCCGCCTCGGCGTCCTTGTTAAACGCACGAACAGGGGAAGCATCAATTGCCTCAATATCGGCGAAGCTTGGCGATTCTCCTGCGTACGGCACCGACTCCCCAATCGACACCACATGGGAAAACACCTCAACCCCGAGAACCTCACGCAGGTAGCTACGGGCAACCGTACCGGCTGCTACGCGGGCAGCAGTCTCTCGTGCAGAGGAACGCTCAAGCACAGGACGTGCAGAACCGAAACCGTATTTGATCATGCCGGCGAAATCGGCGTGCCCCGGACGCGGACGGGTCAACGACGCACCGCGACCAGAGCTCAACTCTTTTGCCACCTCAGGGTCAGAGGCATCAACCGGCTCAGCAGACATGATCGTGGTCCACTTCGGCCACTCGGTGTTGCCAATCTGGATAGCCACCGGGCTACCGATAGATGAGCCGTGCACGACGCCCGTCAGCAAAGTGAGCTCATCTGCCTCAAACTTCATTCGCGCGCCACGGCCATAACCGAGACGGCGACGAGCGAGCTGATGAGCAATTTCTTCTTTCAATACCGGCACCCCAGAAGGCATGCCCTCAACGAGGGCTACGAGGGCCTGGCCGTGCGATTCACCGGCTGTAGTCCAACGAAGCATGGCGACATTCTCGCACAAGCAGCTGCGATAGATGTGCTTATACCCCGAAATACATTACGACGAGCCACGTTGTGGCAAGCATCGATGGACCATGTGCGACGGTTCGGCTGCGACTTAACCACGCCATTAAGACTGTGAGCAGGCCGGACACACCAATCGCAACGAGTACCGCCGGCAGTTTTCCGGAGATCACACACACCATCGCCAGCGGCAGCGCCAACTTAACGTCCCCACCACCGACCCCCTGAGGCGAAAACAGATACAGCCCCGGCCACAGCAGTGCCCACAGCAACGTCGCCTCGCCAAGAAATGGAGCGAGAAGGCAAGCAATCAGCGCCACAATGGCCGGCGGCACTGTCAGCGCATTCGGCAGACGCCGAAACGCAACATCAAACACCATCAGGGCCGCTGTCCAGCAGGCAGCAACAGTGGCCCCCAAAACTCCCCCGAATTCCATATGGACAGCGTACCGAAGTTGAGTACTTCGAACCGCTCTGGCAAGCGAGCTGCTTCTTACGAGTTCGCGTGCCGCATCAGCGCGTCGCGCATCGCCTGTCGCGGTGCGTCCACACCGGTGAATTGCTCGAACTGAGCGTACGCCTGTCCGGCAAGCATCGACAGTCCACCAACGGTGCGGTAGCCGTTCGCTGCAGCCTCTACGGCGAGCCGCGTGGGCCACGGGTCGTAGATCACGTCAAACACCGGGGCGTGTGCAAGATCGGATGCCACGTAGTCAGCTGCCCCGGCGGGGACAGTCGAAATGACGAGGTCCGATGCGGACGTAATGTCCGCTAGAGGTGCCTCGAAATCCACGAAGTTAAGCACCATCCCCGCAGCAAGGTCTGTGTACTCCCCGCTGCGGTCAGTGCGGTTGACCACGGTTACCTCACGGACTCCGATATGCCGCAAGGCCCACATGACTGCGCGCGCTGTACCGCCCGCGCCAACGATAACGGCGTGAACCGGGGAATCGGGACCAAGTAGCTCCCCAATGGCAGCAATCACGCCCTCGCAGTCAGTGTTGTCGGCGCGCCAACGGTTGTCGTCGATACGCGTCAGCGTGTTTGCGGAGCCGATCTCACGTGCCCTGTCAGTGACTTCATCCGCCACCGCGAGAGCGGCAAACTTGCACGGCATGGTTACAGAAAAGCCCCGGAAACTCGGATCGGCGTTGCGGACGAGATCAGCCAAATCATCCGCAACACACTGTTGGCGCGAGTAATGCCACCCAGTGAGGTCCGCCGCCTCGTAACCCGCATTGTGAAGAACCGGCGATAAGGAGTGCTCGATCGGTGAACCGAGGACCGCTGCCCGATTCGTCACAGTCCCCGACACAGGTTTGGCTGAGTTCATGCTGCGCGAGGACTCCATAACTAACGCTGCGAGTCCAGGATGCCCGACTCGATCGCGCGCTGCGTGTCATTGAGGTGCTGCTCGAACGTGTCGTTGAAGATGGTTGTGCCGTCCTTGTCCACGGTGACGAAGAACAGCCAGTTGCCGTCAGCTGGGTGCTCTACTGCATCGATCGCCTCAATGGACGGAGATGCAATCGGCGTTTGCGGCAGGCCATCCATTGCGTACGTGTTCCACGGAGTAACCCGCTTGCGGTCTTCATCTGTGGTTGCAACCTCAACGCTCGGCAGCCCGTAGTTCACCGTGGAGTCGAATTCCAGTCGCATCGGCTCATCGAGACGGTTCAAGATGACGCGAGCGACCTTGTCAAACTCTCCGGCCGGCGCCTCACGCTCAACCAAGGACGCAGCAACAAGCAACTCGTACGGGCTCAAGCCAATCACTTGCGCGCGGTTGACAATGTCGGTTGCGTCATACTGCTTCGCAGAGCGCGTCACCAGATCCGAAAGAATATCCTCGGCGCTCGCGTGCGGGTCGATGATGTACTCACCAGGGGCAATGAGGCCCTCCAAACGCTTCGCGTCGCCAGCACGGGCAGCAACCGTTTCACGAGCCCACTCCGGCACACCGAGCTTCTCAGGATCACTGTTCGCCGCAGCGTTGTTCAGCTTCTCCACGTTGACACAATCCGGTGTTACCTCCTCGCCACAGGTAGCCGACTGGATCATCGAGAAAATACCGAACCGAGTCTGGCCGCCAACGACGTTGATATCCATCAACGTCGCACCCCCGTAAACCTGCAGAGGGGTGATGCGCTGCGCGGGATCAAGGAGTGCCTCAACCGCTGACTTCGCGCTCATTTTGCCCTGCAATCTGTAGAAGCCAGGCTGAATGTTTCCCGCATCAGGGTTATTCGCTGCCGCTGTTTGGAAAGCACCGTCGCTGGCAACAATGCCGCGCTCTTCAAGCTCTGGGCCAAGCGCTGACAGGCTCGATCCCTCCTTGATTTGAACGACCTGTTCCTCACCGTTGCCTGCACCCTCAAAGTCTGCCGAACCCGAAAGGTTGCGCAAGACGGCAATCCAAGCGACAAGGCCAATGATGAGCAAAATGGATGCGACTAGCACCGCGGTGCCTCGGGTACGCCGGCGTGCGGCTTCACGGGTAGACACGGTTAGTTCTCCTTGAGGTAGTTCAGTCGGCCGTCAAGCCACGATTGCAAAATCTCTACAGCAGCTGCTTGATCAATGACCGCACGGCCTGCTTTCTCATTCACACCAGACATCCGCAATGAATGCGTCGCAGCAACTGTGGTGAGACGCTCATCCGCCATCCGCACCGGCACATCGCTACGCCGGCGAATACGGAATGCAATTTCCTTCGCATGTTTCACGCTTTTTGATCCATTGCCTTGCAGATCACGAGGAAGCCCCACAATGACTTCGACTGCTTCATTCTCAGCGATGAGTTCCAATATCCGCTCGATATCTTGCCCATCGCGGTCCTTGAAGCCGGTCACTCTGTCAATCGTTTCGACCGGTGTTGCCAGGCGGGCATCCCGGTCGGAGCGGGCAACGCCAATGCGCACAGTGCCGACATCAATGCCAAGTCGGCGTCCCGCACCGGGGTCGTCGACCCCAGGGCGATCTGGCTCCACCTTCATCGCTGCTCCTTTCCGTGTCTGCTGGCCTGGTCTCAACCTAGCCGTTAGCTGTGCGTCTCGTCGGACGCGCATTCGGCGTGTCAGCGTCGAGTTTGTCCGCGAACGCGAGGCTTAGTCCCGGCGAAGCCAGTCACGCACAGCGGACAAAGCAGCAGGAATGCCTTCGGGCTTCGCACCAGAGCCCTGCGCAAGGTCAGGCTTTCCGCCACCCTTGCCATCGACGTACTCGCCAAGCACCTTGACCACATCGCCCGACTTGATGCCGTCTTCCACTGCAGCCTTTGTTGCTGCAACCGCCAGAGAAACCTTGTCGCCAACCTTCGAGGTCAGCACGATCAGCGCATCCTCGGACTGCAACTTGCCACGCAGGTCAGAAACAATCGTGCGCAGATCACCCGTGTTGATCCCGTCGGGCAGCTGCTTTGCGACGAGGCGACGCGCGCCGATGGTCTCTGCTTCCTCCGCAAGGCTTGCAGTGGAAGCCAACAGCTGCTGACGGTGCAGGTTCTCGATTTCCTTTTCAGCCGCACGCAGTCGCTCAGCAAGCTGGGCAATACGGTCCGGAAGATCTTCCGTCGGCGTCTTGAGCTCCGCAGCCAGGCCAGAAGCCAGCGCTGCCTCCTTCGACAGGTACTTGAAGGAATCCATACCGGAGTACGCCTCGATACGGCGGGCTCCGGAACCGACCGAGGACTCGCCAAGCACGGCGACAGGGCCGATCTGGGAGGCGTGCTCCACGTGGGTACCGCCACAAAGCTCGACGGAGAACGGTCCGCCGATCTCCACGACGCGGACAACGTCGCCGTAGCTTTCGCCGAACAGCGCCATCGCACCCATGGCCTTCGCCTTGTCCAGCGTGGTCTCAATGGTGTTGACAGCAAAGTCTGCGTCGACAGCCTGGTTCGTGATCGTCGCAATCTCCTGCAGTTGTGCCTCGGTCAGCGCCTCGGTGTAGTTGAAGTCGAAGCGCAGGTAACCCGGCTTGTTCAAGGAACCAGCCTGGACTGCTGTGGGGCCGAGCACCTCACGCAGCGCCGCGTGAATGAGGTGCGTTGCGGAGTGCGCCTGGCGGGCACCGTGGCGCCACGCACCGTCAACCTCAGCCGTGACCGTCGAGCCGAGATCCAGTCCACCGTTTTGGACCGTCGCCTTGTGCAGCCACAGTTTCTTGCCTACGCGCTGCACGTCGTTGACGTTGAGGATCGTGTCCCCCATGATCAAGCGGCCACGGTCGGCCATCTGACCACCAGATTCGGCGTACATCGGGGTGACGTCGAGGATGACCTCGACCTCGTCGCCCTGGGAAACCTCGCCAACTTTCTCACCGTCGCGCACGAGGCCAATGACCGTGCCGTCGTGGACCAACTGCTCGTAGCCGACGAATTCCGTCGGGTTGTTGTCAACCCATTCGCGGTACAGCGACTCGTCAACGTTGCGGTGCTTCTTCGCCTTGTTGTCGGCCTTCGCGCGCTCTCGCTGTTCCTGCATCGCAGCGTTAAAGGCATCCATATCGACGTCCAGGCCGGCCTCGCGCGCCATCTCGACCGTTAGGTCGATCGGGAAGCCGTAGGTGTCATGCAGCTCAAAGGCCTGATCACCCGGCAGGACAGCAGCACCCGAAGCCTTCACTGCGGTTGCGGCTTCGTCGAAACGCGACGTGCCGGACTCCAGTGTCTTGGAGAACGCCTTTTCTTCCGCAACAGCAACACGCAAAATGCGCTCGCGGTTGTCCGCGATCTCCGGGAAGGACGGCGTCATGGTGTCCATGATCGTGTTCATGAACGTCTCCATAACCGGCTTCGTCGCACCCAACAGACGCGCGGAGCGGATGATGCGGCGAAGCAGACGGCGCAGGATGTAGCCACGGCCCTCATTCGACGGGGTAACACCGTCGAGGATGATCATCATGCCGGTACGGGCATGGTCAGCGATCACGCGGAAGCGGACATCGTCTTCCTTGTTGCCGTCGTCGTACTTCGAACCGGTGAGCTCCACGGCTGCATCGATGACCGGACGCAGAAGGTCCGTCTCGTAGACGTTGTCTACTTCCTGCAGGATGCAGGCCACACGCTCAATGCCAAGACCGGTATCGATGTTCTTCTGTGGCAGCTCGCCGACAATCTCGAAGTTGCCCTTCTTATCACCTTCGCCGCGAATGGACTCCATGAACACGAGGTTCCAGATCTCCATGTAACGGTTGTCGTCGGCGATTGGGCCGCCTTCCTTGCCGTACTCCGGGCCCCGGTCGTAGTAGATCTCAGAGCAAGGGCCGCACGGACCGGGGATACCCATGGACCAGAAGTTATCCTCCATGCCCATGCGCTGAATACGCTCTTCCGGAACGCCAATCTTGTCGCGCCAGATTGCGGCCGCCTCGTCGTCGTCAAGGAAGACCGTAACCCAGAGACGCTCCGGATCAAGGCCATAGCCACCGTCAGCAACAGCACCCGTCAACAGGTTCCACGCGTGAGTAATGGCGCCTTCCTTGAAGTACTGACCAAACGAAAAGTTGCCAGCCATCTGGAAGAACGTGTTGTGGCGGGTGGTGATACCTACTTCCTCGATATCGAGGGTACGCACGCACTTCTGAATCGATGTCGCCGTGCCATTGGCAAAGTCTGGGGTCTGATCGCCCAAGAAGTACGGCTTGAACGGCACCATTCCTGCGTTGACGAACAGCAGCGTCGGATCGTCGAGAATCAGCGAGGCGCTCGGTACCGGGGTGTGCCCGGCCTCAACGAAATGGTTGGTAAACCGCTCTCGGATCTCATGGGTTTGCACGCTTCGGTGTCCTTTCAACTGCTCCGGAGTTTTTCCGCGCTTACTTTACCCGCGACTCCTCTACAGTTGGGCTACCGCCCGCGAACAAGTCGGCGTAACCGACCAATAAACTCGCTAATTCGGCGCTCCGCGCCGTGTTCCGTCGGCTCGTAATACACCGCTTCTTCCAGCCCATCCGGGATATATTGCTGCTCGACCACTCCCCGCGGGTCGTCATGCGGGTAGACATATCCAACCGCATTGCCCATCTGTTTTGCGCCCTCATAGTGGCCATCGCGCAAATGGGCCGGCACTGGAGGCACATGCCCCTCACGCACGTCCGCTAAAGCACGATCGATGGCCTTAATGACGGTAGGCGACTTCGGCGCCGTAGCCAGGTGAATTGTCGCCTGTGCTAGCGCAAGACGCCCTTCTGGCAGGCCGACAAACTGCACTGCATTCGCCGCAGCGGTAGCAGTCTGCAACGCAGTCGGATCTGCCATACCAATATCTTCCGAAGCGTGAATGACCAGACGTCGTGCGATAAACCTGGGGTCCTCCCCGGCCTCGATCATTCGCGCCAGATAATGCAGCGCTGCATCGACATCAGACCCGCGGATCGACTTGATAAAGGCGCTGACCACGTCGTAATGCTGATCGCCATCGCGGTCGTAGCGAACAATCGCGCGATTGACGTTTTCACGCACAGTCTCCAGCGTGATCGTGCCACCGCCAGAAACAGCTTCAGCGGCAGCTTCGAGGTACGTCAGCGCCCGACGCGCATCGCCTCCAGCGAGCAGAATGAGTTGTGCGCGGGCTTCGTCGTCAAGCAAAACCTGCCCCTGCAACCCCCGCTCATCTGCCAATGCGCGGTCGATGACTCCGCCAAGGTCTTCGTCGCTAAGCGACTCGAGCTTGAGCAGCAGCGAGCGCGACAACAACGGAGCAACAACGCTAAAACTCGGGTTCTCCGTCGTGGCGGCAACCAGCAACACTGTGCGATTTTCGACGGCCGCAAGCAGCGCATCCTGCTGCGTTTTAGAAAACCTGTGGACCTCGTCGATAAAGAGCACGGTTTTCTCACCGCGGATGAGGTCACGCCGCGCCTCGTCGATAACCGCGCGGACTTCTTTCACGCCGGAAGACAGCGCGGACAACGCCACAAAGCTCTGCCCCATCGTTTTTGCGATTAACGATGCAATCGTGGTCTTACCTGTCCCAGGCGGACCATACAAAATCACCGATGCTGCACCAGAGCCTTCGATGAGCCGACGCAGCGGCTTTCCCTCGCTGAGCAAATGCTTCTGCCCCGCTACCTCATCTAGGGACTGGGGGCGCATCCGTGCGGCCAGCGGTGCTGTCGAGCCAGCTTCAAAAAATGAGGTACCCCTATTCCCCGATGCTGCACCGGGAACGTCGTTGCTAGAAGCAGCCGCGAAAAGTTCTTCTTGGCCCATTGCCTTAACGCAACCGCCTTGCGACCTCGGACGCGAACTCAGCAACGACAACGTATGCGGGGTCTTTACCGCTACCCGCATATGCTGCCAACGACTCGAACGTCTCGCGCAAATCACGTCGCACGAGAAGCTCATCTTCGGTCAATGGTTCTCCACCTCGCGGTCGAAGCACAACGCCAGCATTCTCTTCGGCGTCGTCGCCAATGGCTTCGGCTACCCCATCTACAAGATCAAAATCCTGAATATCACCTGCCGAAAGACCAGCAGCTTCAAGCTCTTTCTCAAATGTCGGATCATCCTGCAACAACGCGGCCATAGGCTTCGGTTCCAACATGGCGACGCTACTAAGCGCCCACCCCACCAGTGCACCCGTGATGCGCGCCTGCAACGTATCCGGATGCTGCACTCCTGGCCAAAGGTCAGAGACCTGTATCCGCCACGCATCGACGAACGCCTTGGTCGCTTCCTCGTTAAACGGCTGCGAAGCCAAATACACCGGGAACCGCGCAACTACGTAGGCAACATCGAATGAAACATCCCGAAAGCCCGCTGATTCATAATCAAGAAAGTGAAACGAGTTCCCAGACCGAATGACGTTATCTGGTGCCAGGTCAAACGGCGTAAAAGCACGCATACCGCCACGCAGCAGCCGGCGCTCGATGTTACGAGCCGTGAGAACCACCTCTTGAGGAATCTCAATTCCGGCCTCACGCATGATCCGCAACCCAACTCTGATCCGATGGGACAGCAACCGGTCCCTCAAACGTTGCAGCGGTGCAGCGTTGGGCCGTGAACGCGTCATCCGATGCAGTAAGACGTTAAACGCTTCCTCTTCATCGGCAGTACCTGCATGCATTCGGCCAAGTGCTGTGCCCAGGCTGCGCAACAGTGCGATGTGGTCCTCTTCGCTTGCAGTCTCAAGCGCTTCTGCGAGAGTTTCCCCATCACCGGAGTCGGTGATGATAATGATGCGTTGCTGCGTGTCGTAGCCCAACAACGCAGGGCCAGGCCTGGTCTTTTCACTTAAGGAAGTGGCGAATTGGTACGCGACAACCTCTCGAAGGTACGCCGCCTCTTCGAAGACAGACTCCGTTGGCGGCGCCTGCTTAATGATGACTGAGCGCTGCTGGAAAAACGGGTTCGTTTTAACACGAGCCCTCAACACGATCGAGGGACCGGAGCCATTAAGGCGTTCAACCTCAAACAACGACTGCTCACCGCCGTAACGGCGAGTGAGAATGTCTGTAGCGCTTGCAACGACTTGCTCGTCACTTACTTGCTCGGGCTGCATCCGGTCCCCTTTGTCGTGCGCCACCGCAGGAGCAGGTTCCTGCGGTGGCTGCATTCAATCGGCTACTTCGTGTCCGTTTCGCCGTCTGCCTTGTCTTCAACCTTCTTCGGCTTGAAGTCCACTCCAGTTTCCTTGCGCTGCTCAGCCGGAATTGGAGCAGGCGCGTCGGTAAGCGGGTCGACACCGCCGCCGGACTTCGGGAAAGCGATCACATCGCGGATCGATTCAAACCCACCAAGCAACGACACGATGCGGTCCCAGCCAAAGGCAATACCACCGTGCGGAGGAGCACCGAACTTGAAGGCGTCCAGCAGGAAGCCGAACTTCTCATCGGCCTCTTCGTCGGTGATGCCCATGACCTCGAACACGCGCTTCTGCACATCGTGCTCATGGATACGGATGGAGCCGCCACCGATCTCGTTACCGTTGCACACAATGTCGTATGCGTAGGCGAGAGCCTCGCCCGGGTTCTGCTCGAAGTTGTCCAGGAACTCCGGCTTCGGAGAGGTAAACGCGTGGTGGACTGCGGTCCACTTAGAGTGGCCCAACGCGACATCACCGGATGCGGTTGCGTCTGCAGCAGGCTCGAACAGCGGTGCATCCACAACCCACGTGAACGCCCAATCGCCTTCCTTGATCAGGTCAAGCTTGCGCGCAATCTCACCGCGGGCTGCGCCAAGCAGTGCACGAGACGCCTTGGTTTCGCCTGCTGCGAAGAAGATGCAGTCACCCGGCTTCGCACCGACGTGCGCAGCGATGCCAGCCTTTTCCTCGTCAGTGATGTTCTTCGCCACCGGACCGGTGAGCTCGCCGTCTTCCTGAATGAGAATGTAGGCCAGGCCCTTCGCACCGCGCTGCTTTGCCCACTCCTGCCAGGCGTCAAGCTGACGACGAGGCTGGGATGCGCCACCTTCCATCACAACAGCACCCACGTACTCGGCCTTGAACACGCGGAAGGTGGTGTCCTTGAAGAAGTCGGTGCACTCGACCAACGGGATGTCGAAGCGCAGGTCCGGCTTGTCGGAGCCGTACTTCTCCATCGCTTCCTTGTAGGTCATGCGCGGAATCGGCGTCTGAATGTCGTAGCCGATCAGCTTCCAAAGCTCGACGAGGATTTCCTCGGCCAGCTCGATGATGTCGTCCTGATCAACGAAGGATGCCTCGACATCGAGCTGGGTGAACTCAGGCTGACGGTCTGCGCGGAAGTCTTCATCGCGGTAGCAGCGTGCCAACTGGTAGTAGCGTTCCATACCCGCGACCATCAGCAGCTGCTTAAAGAGCTGCGGCGACTGCGGCAGCGCATACCAAGAACCTGGCTTCAAACGAGCAGGAACAAGGAAGTCACGTGCACCTTCCGGGGTCGAACGCGTCAGCGTAGGCGTTTCGATCTCGGTGAAGTCGTGGTTGTCCAAGACGCGACGGGCGGCTTGATTGGCCTTAGCGCGGAGGCGAATTGCCTTAGCCTGACGCTCGCGGCGCAGGTCCAGGTAGCGGTACTTCAGACGTGCTTCCTCGCCAACTTCATTGGAGGATGCATCCTCGATCTGGAATGGCAGGGCTGCAGCCTTGTTCAGCACCTTCAGGTCAGTGACGTTGACCTCGATTTCACCGGATGCAAGGTTCGGGTTCGCAGAGCCTTCCGGGCGTGGCTCAACCACACCGGTGACCTGGATGACGAACTCGCTGCGCAGGTCGTGTGCAGCCTCCGCTACTTCGGACTCACGGAATACAACCTGAGCGAGACCAGAGCGGTCCCGCAGATCGATAAAGATGACCCCGCCATGGTCACGGCGGCGGGCCACCCAACCTGTGAGCGTGACGGTCTGACCGTCGAGTTCTTTGTTCAAGTTCCCCGCAAGGTGAGTGCGCAGCACGGTTTCTTCCACGTCCTTCCACGTGATGGCGAATCTAACCTGACAAAGTCTACCTACCCCGGCTGAGTGGTGCCTCGGCGAGGTCCGCCCCACACCACCCCAGTCGCTCGAGACACGATGTTTTGGCCCAACCGCGACACTCGGTAGGGATCTTTGGCACAATTCAGCCATGACATTTCGTGGTGATTACGCGCAGGGTCAGGGCGGCAACGTCAGGACAAGCTCCGGCTCCGGTCGCGGAGGCGGCGGAGTCAGCCCCGGCGCAATGGCAATTCTTCCGATGCTGCTTCGCGGCGGTGGCGGAGGGACTGTCATCTTGATATTGCTCGCGGTGCTGTACTTCAGCGGTGCGTTAGATGGACTCCTTGGCGGCGGGAGCAATTCTCAATCCCAGTCTGAGTCGCAGGGTGACTACTCACTCGAGCATTGCAACGAACAAGGATCCTCGAACACCTACGACGATTGCCGCGCGGCGGCAACCTTCGGGTCTGCCCAACAGATTTGGAGCGAAGTACTCCCCGCGCAGGCGAATGTCGAGTTTGAGCCGGCAGATATGGTGCTTTTCCGCAACGATGTCACCACTGGCTGCGGCTACGCTACCTCCGATACCGGCCCGTTCTACTGCCCTCGCGATACCACCGCTTACCTTGACGTGAGCTTCTTTGAGCAGCTGGGCCAACTCGGCGGCGCGAACGGTCCGCTTACTCAGGAGTACGTAACTGCCCACGAGTACGGCCACCACATCCAGCATCTGGAAGGAACGTTGGGGCTGAGCGACTATAAGAACCCAGGCCAGGATTCTGCGGCTGTCGCAATTGAGCTGCAGGCGGACTGCTACGCCGGAATCTGGGCAAAACATGCTGCCGAGCAGGGCGTTTTGGAACCGATCACCGACGAACAGCTCGAGCAGGCACTGCAGACCGCCCGTTCGATTGGCGACGACAACATTCAACGACGCTCAGGCGGCGACGTCGACCCGGATGCGTGGACGCATGGCTCCTCTGAGCAGCGTATGGAAGCGTTTAATTCCGGATACAACTCTGGACAGATGGCCGCCTGCGACACGCTCAACCGCGGCGTCTACAACTAAAAGGCACCGTTCGCTTATGACCAAGTCCGCACCAAACCGCGCTATCCCGTTCCTTGCCGCCTTCAATTCGATCGAGTCGCATTTGCGCAGCGAATTGGATGCCAAGCGATCCGATTCGTTTACGTGGATGGTGGGCCTCGCCGCAAAGAAAGGGATTCTTGCTCGCGACCAGGCCGAGACCTTGCGTGAGTTTGCGGATCTGCGCAACGCGATTAGCCATGGGGAGTACGACAATCTCCGCCCGATTGCAGAGCCGCTCCCCGAGACGGTTCAAACAATCGAGCATTTGCGCGACGCGATACTCTCCCCACCGTTGGCCCTTGAGGTGGTCCCACACCAGAAGGTGGTGACGTTTACGCCGGAGACGGACATTCATGAGCCATTGAAGACAATCGCGACACAGGGACTAACGCAATTCCCGATCTACGACGAAGGAAAGTGCGTCGGGCTGCTCACCACGAATGCAATCGCGCGCTGGGTGGCGGCGGAACTGACAGATGATGACCGCATTCCGGCTACCACCGTTCGCGATGTGCTCACCCACAGTGGCAAACTCGACCACCCGGTGTTTCTTCCACGGACCGTAACCGCCGCACGTGCTGTTGATGCGTTGAGCACTCCATTGAAAACCGGCGCGGTGCCGCGCCTGGCCATCATTACCGAGCACGGCAAGGCAAACCAGCGGCCGATCTCGGTTCTGGGGGCAACCGACATCCCTGCACTATCTCAAGCGCAGTAGCGCATCCCGCTTATCGACGAGCCACAACCGGTTTCTGCGGTAGGATTCGCCGCATGTCAGCAAACTTTGTCAGTGTTGTCGACCTGTTCAGTATCGGCATCGGTCCTTCCTCGTCTCACACCGTTGGCCCGATGCGGGCCGCAATGACGTTTGTGGAGAAACTCGGGAAAGTGCCGGCGAAGGTTGTCGTAGAGTTGCGTGGTTCCCTCGCCGCCACGGGAGTCGGCCACGGCACCGACCGTGCTGCGTTGCTCGGGCTGGTTGGGTACACCCCCACCACCACTTCTGCAGACATTGCTCCAAAACCTGGGGAGCCGATCCCTTCCACAGGCGTGATCGAAGGCCCGACAGGGCGCGTGGAGTACGAGCTTCGCTTCGACCCGGCACCGGTGGCCGAGCACCCGAACTGTCTCATCTTCGATGCGTGGGACACAGACGGCACCATGATCGCCGAACGCGAGGACTATTACTCTGTCGGCGGCGGCTTCATTCTGGATCGCTGGGAGATGGAAGCGCACCGACAAGAATCCGGTGTTGCATCCGCTCGTGAAATTGCGACGGTCCCCTACCCGTTTAACAATGGCGCAGAACTCATGGAGCAGTGCCGAACACATGGGATGACAATCGCAGAGATCATGCGTGCGAACGAGGAGTCGATCCACGGGGCGCAGCGACTCAACTCCCATTTGGATGCGGTGTGGGACGTCATGCAGGAATGCGTTGCGCATGGCCTGAAGACAGAGGGAATCCTTCCCGGCGGCTTGAACGTAAGGCGTCGCGCGAACCGTCTTCACCGTCTACTGACTGCAGAGTACGAAGCATCCACTGCCCGTGGGCTTGACGCTATGGAATGGGTGAACCTGTACGCGCTTGCCGTGAACGAAGAAAACGCTGCTCACGGCCAGGTGGTTACCGCGCCAACGAACGGCGCAGCCGGCATTATCCCTGCAGTTATGCATTACTGCCGCGACTTCACCGACGACTTCACTGCTGAGCGCGCCCGCGAATTTCTGCTTACGGCTGGTGCGATCGGGTCGATCATCAAGACCAACGCCTCGATTTCAGGCGCAGAAGTCGGCTGTCAGGGCGAGGTCGGTTCGGCTTCTTCGATGGCCGCTGCTGGCATGTGCGCAATCCTGGGCGGCACCCCTGAGCAGGTTGAAAACGCAGCTGAGATCGCGCTCGAGCACAACCTTGGCCTGACCTGCGATCCTGTGGGCGGTCTGGTCCAGGTTCCGTGCATCGAGCGCAACGCAATTGGTGGCGTAAAGGCCATCAACGCGGCACGGTTGGCAAAGCTTGGAGATGGCACCAACATCGTCACCCTCGACGACGTGGTGGAGACCATGGCAGCCACCGGCCGCGACATGATGACTCAGTACAAGGAAACGTCCATGGGTGGCCTCGCAGTCCAGCTCGGCCTGCCCGTGAACATTACTGAGTGCTGATTGCCTGCGCGACCGCTTCAGCGGAAAGCGCAACGGCCTCCTGTGAGTGCTCGGCGAGGTTCTTGACTGCAACCTCGCCTGCCTCCAGCTCACGCTCGCCGAGCACCAGCGCGAAGCGTGCGCCCGCGCGGTCAGCACCCTTCATTGAGCCCTTGAGCCCGCGGTGGCCGTAAGCCATGTCGGCGCTGATACCGGCCGCGCGGAGTTCGTCGACAAGCTTGCTCATCTTCACTCGTGCTTCGTCGCCAATCGCGATACCGAACACATCGACACGGTGGGCTGCTGCTTCAAGCTCGACGCGTTCAGCTTCGAGGGCGAGTACCGCGCGATCAACGCCGAGACCGTAGCCGATGCCGGAGAGGTCCGGGCCGCCAATCTGGGCCATCAGGCCGTCGTATCGTCCACCGCCGCCGATGCCGGACTGTGCGCCGAGGCCGTCGTGAACGAACTCGAAGGTGGTCTTGGTGTAGTAGTCCAGACCGCGAACCATGCGTGGGTTAACGACGTACGGCACGCCGAAGTCGTCCAACGCCGCGATGACGGCGTTGAAGTGGGCACGGCATTCGTCGCAAAGGTGATCCAGCATCAACGGCGCATCGGCGGTCATCTCTCGGACCGCTTCACGCTTGTCGTCGAGCACTCGAAGTGGATTGATCTCAGCTCGGTGGCGAGTTTCCTCGTCGAGTGGGAGATCAAACAGGAACTTCTGCAGCTTCTCGCGGTAGGCCGGGCGGCAATTCTTGTCGCCCAGACTGGTGATCTCCAGACGGAAACCGCTCAGGCCGATCGCACGGTAGCTGCGGTCTGCCAAGGCGATCACCTCGGCGTCGAGCAGCGGATCGTCGACACCAATGGCTTCCACGCCCACCTGCTGCAGCTGACGGTAGCGTCCGGCCTGCGGGCGCTCATAGCGGAAGAACGGTCCGTAGTAGTTGAGCTTCACGGGCAGGTAACCGCGGTCCATGTTGTGCTCGATGAAGGAGCGCATGACGCCGGCGGTGCCCTCGGGACGCAGCGTTACCGAACGGCCACCGCGGTCCTCGAAGGTGTACATCTCCTTGCTCACTACGTCAGTAGATTCACCGACGCCGCGGGCAAACAAGGTGGTGTCTTCGAACACCGGCAGCTCAATGTGTTGGTAGCCAGCGATCCGTGCCTGGCGCGCGAACTCATCGCGGACATGGATGAACGCACTCGAGGCGGGCGGCACATAATCGGGCACGCCTTTCGGTGCGGAAAGTTTTTGGAACTGCTCGGCTTGATTCTCACTCACGAGGCCTTAGTCTAACCAACCTCTCCCCTGTGCGGGCGCACTTGTCGCTGTGGTCTTTCCACCGCTGTTGCGATTAGCCCTGCTAGGCTTTTGCACCGTTCAATGCGCGCGTGCTTTTCGACGACATCACGCACGCGCTTTCCCCGATACTCGAAGAGGTGCATCGCCAGTGGCTAGCAACGAACAGCGTGGCAAAGAGGCCCTGTCCAATCTGGAACGGGAACTCGATTCCCGCGACCGCAAGGAAAAGTCCCGCCCGTGGTCTGTCGCAGCGCTTTCCGCCGTTGCCATCGCGCTGATTGGTGGCGGCATCTACGTCGCAGCCAACCAGGGCGACGAGGACAACCTTGCAGCCGATGACACCTCCGCAACTACGGATGCTGACAACGCGGAACAGGAAGAATTCGACGCTTCCACCTTCGCGCCGATTGCTACGAAGCGCGAGAAGGCCTTGCCGGCTACCGTCTCGTGCACCTATGAAAACGAGGACGGCGCCGAGCTGCGCGCTGGCACCCCGCCGACCGAGAACGTGTCCACCGAAGGCACCGTCACCGTCGAGCTCGAGACCAACCAGGGTCCGATCGGCATGACGCTCGATCGCGCAGCTTCCCCATGCACGGTCAACGCCATCGAGTACCTGACCTCCGAGGGATACTTCAACGACACGGTCTGCCACCGTCTGACCACTGCCGACGGGCTGAAGGTGCTGCAGTGTGGCGACCCGGATGGCACAGGTGCGGGTGGCCCTGGCTTCCAGTTCGCCAATGAGCTTCCCACTGACGAGGCACTCGACGGCATCGACACCGAAGGTCTCGACCTACCAGCCGATATGGATGAGGCAACCAAAAACCAAACCCTGCAGATGATGCTGCAAAACGAGCCTAAGCGCTATGACCGTGGCACGATCGCCATGGCTAACGCTGGCGCGGACACCAACGGCTCCCAGTTCTTCCTTAACTACGGCGACTCGGTCCTGCCGCCGCTGTACACCTACTTCGGCACGATTGACGACGAGGGCCTTGCCACCCTGGACAAGATCGCCGAAAAGGGCGTTGAAGGCGGCGGGACTGACGGCGCACCGGCCGAGGAAGTGCGTATCACCGCAGCAAGCGTGAAGTAGCACTCACATACATATCGCTATTGCACGCAACCCTCGCAGGCGATAGCATCCTGCAGAGATTCCGTTTCAAACCTTTTCAGTGAGGACCCTCATGAAGACTCGCACCAGCCTTGTTGCAGCCGCTACCGTCACCGCAGTCGCTTTCACCGGTGCAGGTGTGGCTCAGGCTGCGCCGACAGTCGTCGGCGATAACACCACCAACACCACTAACGACAATGGATCTTCGTCCAACGAAGAGGGCTCGTCCATGCGCGACATGAGCCCGTCCGAGATCCAGGATTGGCTCGCAGTTGTCACCGCGATCATCGGCATCCTGAGCCAGGTGGCTACGGTTGCCATGAAGTTCATGCGGTAAAACGCGTCACTGCGAAAAGCGTCTCCGGTTTCTCGCCGGAGACGCTTTTCTGTTTCGTGGTCATTTCTCTCGCGCTGGGTCATGCAGGCCTATGAGTTCAAACGCAATCCATTCAATGTCTGCATACGAATCCGTCGTGACAAACGATGCACGCTGAGTGCTTAAGTCCAGCAGTAGCATCGAGGAGAATCCCCGCGTTGCACCGTTATGCCAGTACAGTTCGGTGCCTTTAATGTTCGCCCACGTAAATCGCGTACTGCGACGCTCAAGGATATGCATGGCGTACTTCGCCATGTCCGAGGTGGTCGAACGCAGGCCGCCGGATGGAGCTGTGCCGTCCATCTCCCAAGCTTGAACAGGTAGACCGAGTGCGGAGACTCCCCTGGGTCTATCCGGTCCGACTGTTCCAGGCAAAGCGACGTAAGTCTCCGTCATCCCCAACGGGTCGAGCACCCACTCTTTGATCAACGTCGGGTAGGTCGTGGTGGAAACCCTGGCCAGTAGAAACCCGAGCAAGTCGTGGCCGAGGTTAGAATATTCCTCCACGCCACGCTCTCGCAGTGTCGCTGACAGTGCCTGCTCGATGACATCCTCGGATGTGACTCCTACGTCAGGATTCAAGCCGAGTAGTGCTCGTGCAATGTTTCGCAGTCGTTGCTTGCCGGTTCGTGGCAAGCCCGAGGTGTGGTTCGCCAATTCAGCCAGCGTCACATCTGCTAATGCGTTACCTCGCACACGCTGCCCAAGCACATCTCCGACCGTTGTATCGGTGTCAACCAACCCCTTGGTAATGGCTTGCTCGAGCAGCTCGGCATTGAACGTCTTGGTTATTGAGGCAATCTCGAACTCGGTGTGCTCATCCGCCCCGACCCCAGCAAAGTTGGCCTTTCCGTCTTCAACAACGCAAGCTGCAACATTACGAAGCGGATACGTATCCGCACTCGCTCGCATTGCCAATGAGGAAAGCAGTCGCACAAGAGACGCATCCCCTGTCAACTTTTGTGCAAGGGTGACCCGTTTGAACCGCATCGCAACCTTCCTATCAACGCAACGTTGAACAGGTCTCGAACGAGCTTAGGTTACGCAGTCACTCTGTAGACGTCGAACACACCTTCAATGTTGCGAATCTGGTTCATGATCGAGCCGAGTTGTTTGATGTCTGACACCTCAATGGTCAGTCGGATCGTCGCCACTCGGTCCTCCCCTGCTTGAGACGACATCGCGAGGATTGGGAGTTTCGCCTCGGAGAGCACCCCGGTGGTCTCGGTAAGCAGACCATTGCGGTCGAGTGCTTCCAGCTGAATCGTCGCGCGTGACGCACTCTTGGTGCCACCGGGGGCGGACCATGACACGTCGACGAGACGCTCTGGCTCGTCGTTAAGTTTGGTCGCGTTCGTGCAGTCAGTCCGGTGCACGGAAACTCCCCCACCACGGGTGACAAACCCGAAGATGGCATCGCCGGGGACGGGTTGGCAGCATTTCGCCAACTTCGCCATCACATCCGGGCTGCCCTCAACCAGGATCGCAGGGCCGTCGCCGGTTGTTTGCGGGCGAACAAGTGCAGAAACAGGGGTACGCGCTGTGAGGGCGTCTACGGCGTCATCGTCGCCGCCGAACATGTCCATGAGCAAGTGCGCGACGTGCGCTGCAGACACTGTTCCCGCGCCGATAGCCGTATACAGCGCATCAACGTCCTGGTAGTGCAAACGCGTTGCTACCTGGCGCATCGACTCGTTGGTAAACAGCCTGTGCAACGGCAGCCCGCCACGCTGCACCTCAGCAGCCAGGGCATCGCGACCCGCGTCGAGCTGCTCCTCGCGACGTTCCTTGGCAAACCACTGTCGAATCTTCGCCTTCGCGCGCGGGGAGACAACAAAGTCCTGCCAATCGCGCGTTGGCCCAGCGTTTTGATCCTTTGAAGTGAAAATCTCTACCCTGTCGCCGGACTTCAGCTCGGTTTCTAGGGTGACCAACTTGCCGTTAACCTTCGCACCAATGCAGCGGTGGCCAACTTCAGTGTGCACGGCGTAGGCGAAATCGACCGGAGTAGAGCCTGCCGGCAAATCCACTACATCGCCCTTCGGAGTGAACGCGAAAATCTGCTGGCTTGTCAGGTCGTAACGCAACGAGTCCAAAAACTCATTCGGGTCCGCGGCTTCCTTCTGCCAGTCAAGCAACTGACGCATCCACGCCATCTGGTCGACCTCGGCCTGATCGCCCTTGTGGGAGCCCTTCGTCTCTTTGTAACGCCAGTGGGCAGCCACACCGTATTCGGCGTTGTAGTGCATCTCGTGTGTACGCACCTGCACTTCAAGGGGGCGACCGGTCGTCGTCATCACCGTCGTATGCAGCGACTGGTAGACACCGAAACGCGGGTTGGAAATGTAGTCCTTGAACCTGCCCGGCATCGGCGAATACAGCGAGTGGACCACACCAACAGCGGCGTAGCAGTCATACACCGTATCCACCAGAACACGGATACCGACCAGATCAAAGATCTCCGCGAAGTCGTGACCGCGCACAGCCATCTTCTGATAGATCGACCAGTAGTGCTTCGGACGGCCCATGACCTCAGCCTGGATGCCATTCGTGCTCAACTCGCGCTGCAGATCGGTAGTGATCTCGCGCAGGGCACGGTCGCGTGACGGAGCGTGATCCGCCACAAGACGTACGATTTCCTCGTACTTCTTCGGCTGCAAAATAGCGAACGCGAGATCTTCTAGCTCCCACTTCACCGTCGCCATACCCAAGCGGTGCGCCAACGGTGCGATGACATCGAGCGTCTCCTGCGCCTTCTTCGCCTGCTTCTCCGGCGGCAAGAAACGCATCGTGCGCATGTTGTGCAAGCGGTCCGCGACCTTAATCACCAGTACGCGAGGATCCTCGGACATAGCAACGATCATTTTGCGGATCGTTTCCGCTTCTGCGGCGGCGCCGAGCGCGACCTTGTCCAGTTTGGTCACGCCATTGACAAGTTTGGCCACTTCAGGGCCAAAATCGCGGGTGAGCTCATCAAGTGAGTAGTCGGTGTCCTCTACCGTGTCATGGAGCAGAGCCGCCACCAGCGTGGTGGTATCCATACCAATCTCGGCACAAATCGTTGCGACGGCGAGCGGGTGGGTGATGTAGGGATCACCTGACTTGCGGAATACACCCTCGTGCAACCGCTCTGCCGTTTCGTAAGCAAATCCGAGCTGTTCCACGTCAGCCTTCGGGTGATACTTGTGGTGAATCGACAACAGCGGATCGAGCACCGGGTTCGTTCGCGGACGCCCACCTCCCGTAAGAGAGCGGGCCAACCTGGCGGAGACACTGCGCACGGTCGGGCCCGACCGTTTGACTGGTTTATCTGTCATGTCAGGACTCCTCCACTGTCAGCAGGTACTAAGTCTGTGATACTACCCGGCTAGTTTTCTTCTTTCCCCAAAACCACAAGCGGCGCACCATCGAGTCGCTCGCGCCCTCCAAGTCCCGGGACTTCCAAGACAACGACGTAGCCGGCAACTCGACCGCCGGCGCGCTCAATCAAGTCGCGCGCCGCGATCAAGGTCCCGCCGGTAGCCAGGACGTCGTCGACAAGCACAATGCTCTTGCCAGAGATATCCACCCCATTCGCGGGGATCTCCAGCGCAGCGGAGCTGTACTCCGTGGTGTACTCCTGGGTAATCACCGGTGGCGGCAACTTGCCCTTCTTGCGAATCGCAAGAATGCCGGTGCCCATCTCGTACGCCACAGCGGAGCCGAGCAAAAACCCTCGGGCATCAAGGCCGCCGACGAGATCGGCGCCGAGCTCCTTGCTCGCCTCGGCCATCTCTGCAATGACCACGTTGAGCGCAGCTGGGTCGGCAAGCACCGGAGTCAGGTCCTCGAACAGCACTCCCGGCTCCGGAAAATCCGGAACGCGGCGAATCTTGTCCTGCAGTGCCTCAAGAGCGGAAGCGTAAGGCTGACCGCCTTGCGGGCTGATCGACGGGGTGGGCGACATGATTTCGGATCGTCTCCTGGTCAGGTTTATCGGGCTTTTAGGGTTAAGGAATTACATTTGGTCAGTTGGACCATCGGTCCATGTTCCAGCCAATGCCGGAAAGTCCTGTATACGGCACGACGTTGCGCACTGCATTATCGACGACGAAGGTGCGGGGTTGTGCGGCCAGCGGAATCGATGGCAGCGTCTTCCACAGATGCCCCTCCTGGGCACGCAACGCCCCCAGATCCTGGGCGCGATTATTGGCCGCTGGGTACTCGCTCATCGGGTCAACGACTCGCAAGATAGCGTCGGCTTCGCCGTCATGCACGGATTCGTTGCGCCACTCGTCGTACTCCACGTGAGGCAGGTCAGCGAGCGTCTTCCCCTCGCCTGTGACGTCGATGATCGTAATTCCTGCTGGCTCGCAGGTGCGGCGCATCGATTCCACCATCGCGGCCCAACGCTCATCCGGATACACGTAGCCGATACGCAACGTGGAACCCCGAAGTGCGGAAGCTTCCTGGATATTCACGTCCAAAAGCGGAGCAGCGATATCTGCCATACGCTGAGCCAACGGGTCGGTGTGCTGAATGACATGCAACGGTGCAACTGGCACTTCAACCCCCGCCTTCTCACTTGAAGCGGCGGCAACAGCGCGAGGATCGATGCAACGTGCAAGTGCCTTCCGGTTCTCCGGATCCGCCCAAAAACCAACCTCCGGCAGGGTCAACATCTCGGTGAGCTCACCGATGGCCGTTTTCACATCCAATCGATTGCCTTCTGCGTCCTCGTCGTACCACTGTGGTTGCAACTGCCGCAGGTCGCCGATCTTCATCGCCTTGGATGCTGCTAGCTCCGCAGAATCTACGGAACCAGGCCACACCACCATTGCTGCTGTCTGCGGAGCGTCCCCGTAGTAATGCTCATTAGCGACGAGCCGAACCTGGCCCTTCTCTCCTACCTCCGCAACCTTGAACGGGCCAAACGAGACTTGGAGTTCAGGATCGAACTCTTTGAGGTCAAACCCGTGGCGCCACACCTGCGCGATTGGTTTGAGTCGCTCCAGATCATCCGAGAGTAGATCAGCGACGAGGTCCTCGACAGATCGATTGGTCTTTGCAGCAACAGCATGTGCGGGAAGGACCGTGCCTGGTTCAAAAAGACCACGCCAGCGTGCACCACGGCCTTCCTTGAAGGTCACAGTGAACTCTTTGGATCCGGGTGTGCACGACAGCGAGTCCGTGTCGCCGAACAAAGGCATATTCGAACCGAACGTCGCCGGGTATTGTCCGGCAGCAAACGTCAAAAGATAGTCAGCGCAGGTGACGGGAGTGCCGTCCGAAAACACTGCCGCTTCCGACAAGGTGTAAATCACCTTGCGCTGATCCCCCGGCAGCACCTGGGTTTTTACAAGGTCAGTGTTGGGGATCAACTGTCCGCTTGGACCAGGAACATACACCCCGGGGTACAGGCGACCGGACAACGATTGCGCTAAGTCTGTCGATCCTTCGAGGGATCCAGCGTTTGTGGTGCGCAGGTTGCTTGTTACCTGGTAACCGAAAAGTTTCGTGGACTCATCATCGTCGTTGTCTGAAGATGCGCACCCGGAAAGCACCAGCGCCGTTGCGGCCAACACAGCCGCAACCTTGCGGCCAATCGCCATTTTCGGTCTCATGAGTCCACGCACCACTAGGTTTCAGCCGCTTTCTTACGCGTTCGGACGCCAGGTGCTTGTCGAAGATGCACCCGTGTCTTCCACAGGTCGAATCGGAGTAGCCACGTGGCGCTTCTTCTCTTCGACCGGTTCCTCTTCAACTTCTTCGACCTGGCCACGGCTTCGGAATGCCTCAACCGCAGCATTGTGGTCCTTGTGCTCCTGACGGCGGTTTACCAGGCTGACCAACATCGGAGTGGCCAAGAACAACGAGGAGATCACGCCTTGAATGACGCCAATGAGCTGGATGAGCGCAAGGTCCTTCAAAGTACCCACGCCCAGCATCCATACCGCGACAATCATCAGTGCGATGATCGGCAGCGCAGAAATAACCGAGGTGGAAATCGAACGCATTACGGTCTGGTTGACCGCGAGGTTGGCCTCTTCCGCGTAGGTGGATCGTCGAGAATCAAGCACTCCCGACGTGTTCTCCTTGACCTTGTCAAACACAATCACCGTGTCGTAAAGCGAGAACGTCAACACAGTCAGGAAACCGATGATCATCGCTGGGGTGATCTCAAGGGCGAACAATGCGTAGATACCCATGATGAGGATGGCATCAACCAACAGCGCCCCCATGGCAGCCAGCGCCATCGCGCGCTGCAAACGCACCGCGACATACACGGACGCTGCCAAAAGGAACACGACCATAGCCAGGAGCATGCGGTTCGTAATCGTGGAACCCCACGACTCCGACACGGTGGAGTCACCGATAGCGTCAGCGCTCGGCTCACCGTTGTGATCCTGTGGGTGGTAGGTATCGAAAATAGCCTGACGCGCGGCATCGATCTGCTCCTGCGAGAGGTGGGCAGAGTTGATCTCCAGCGTGCGGGCGTCGCCAGCGCCAACGATCTGGGTGAGCTCAGGTGTCACACCGGTGGCCTCGACGAAGGTTTCCTCGACCTCGGTCGCAACCAAATCGCCGGCAGGCATCGTCAGTTTGGTGCCGCCCTCGAAGTCGATACCCATGTTGAAGCCACGAATGAACATCGCCAGGATCGCGACCACAATAAGTCCGAGGGTGATGCTGTACCAGGTCTTGCGGTGCCCAACGAAGTCGAGGCCGCCGGAGCCGTCATACAGCGATTCACGGTCGCGACGTGCAAAGCCGCGCTTCGTCGTGGGGGTTTCGGTCGTAGCTACAGTGCTCGACATGATTAGGCCTCCTCATTCGCGGCGGATGCTTCCACGGAAGCTTGTTGCTTGACGACGACGCCGTCGCCCTCCTCAAGATCACCTGCAGCGCGGCGCTCTTCTGCGGTGCGGAATGCGGCACCCATACCGTTGACAGACGGCTTCGACCAGAAATTGCTGCGAGATGCGAGCACCAGAAGCGGCGCAGTGACCAGGAAGGTGACCAACAGGTCGAAGATGGTTGTCAGACCCATGGTGAAGGCGAAGCCCTTGACATCGCCAACTGCCAGGAAGTAGATGATGACCGCACCAATCAGAGTCACCATGTTGCCTGTGATGACCGTCTCCTTGGCCCGTTCCCAACCGGACGCGGTCGCCGAACGGAATGTCTTGCCGTGGCGTACCTGGTCCTTGATGCGCTCATAAATCACGATGAACGAGTCTGCGGTCGTACCGATACCGATGACCAGACCAGCGATGCCCGACAGGTCGAGCGAGTATCCAATCCAGCGACCGAGCAACACGAGCATGCCGTAGACAAGCAAACCCGCTGCTGCCAGGGTGACCAACGAGATGAGGCCGAAGAGGCGGTAGTAGGCGAAAACGAAGATCGCCACCATGGCAAGACCCACCAGCCCCGCATACAGGCCAGCCTTCAAGGAGGCCTGACCGAGTGAAGGGGGAACCGTCATCGCAGTTCCGCCTGGCTCACCGTTCTCACCGGCGAACGACAGCGGCAGCGCGCCGTATCGCAGGTTGTTCGCGAGACCCTCAGCTTCCTCCTGAGTGAACTGACCCGTGATCGAGGTTGCGGAACCGACTGGGGTTGCGCCCTGGATAACTGGCGCGGAGATCACCTGGGAGTCAAGTGTGATTGCGATCTGCTTCTGCAGCATCTCACTGGTGAGTTTCGCCCAGGTAGCGGAACCGTTGACATCACCAGCCTGGCTGAAAGCGAAGCTGATCTCCATCTGTCCCGACTGCGGGTTGTATCCGCCGGTAATCGCGCGGCTGGTATCAATCTGCTCGCCGGTCAGGCGGGGCCCTTCCGGATCTGTTACACCGCTGAGCAGGGGGACCTCGTCAAGCAACATCGCCTGACCGGTCGACGGGTCACAAGCGACTAGCGGAAGATCTTGCTTATCCGAGCCAGCGAGCGGGTCGGTTGCCTGGCCGAAGCAGCGTGCGGACATCAACGTCAACGCAGCGTACTGCTGAGTCGGGTCAGTCGACTGGCGGGTCTTCCGCAGCAGTTCGGTTGTTTCCTGGCGGCGCTCAGCGGCCTCAACCGGACCGTTCGGTTCCGGCAGTGGTTCAGCGGAAATCTGTGGGACGTTCTTCGGCTCTGCTGGCGCTTCTTCCTCGCTTGGCGCGACGTCCTTGCCAACCTCTGGGTTGTTTGCATCGCCTGACTCAGCAGCTTTGGCCTGCTCCTCGGCTTGTTTCTCAGCCTGCTCCTTGCGAGCCGCGAACTGTTTCAGCAGTGACTGGCCCTCTTCGGGCGTGAAGATGCCGTACTTTACCCACTCGTTCGCCATATCCAAGATGGCTTTATCTGCTTCAGCTGGGTTTGCAGCCGGAGGGTCAAGCACAGGTCGGAAGAACAGCTGGGAGGTCTGTCCGATGTTACGGATCTCCGAGGTATCGTCACCGGCTGCTTCGATCACGATGGTGTTGCCATCGACGACGACCGATGCGCCCGAGACACCCATGCCGTTGACACGGTTCTCCAGAATCCGACGAGCATCCTGGAGCTGTTCTGACGTAGGCTCTTCACCCTGCGGCACCAGTGTCACACGAGTACCGCCCTGCAAGTCAATACCTAGCTTCGGGGTAGCACTCTTCGTGCCGGTAAAAAATACAAGGGCGTAGACGCCGATGACGATGAGAGCGAATAGGGCAAGCGCCTTCGCGGGCCACTGCCGCTTCGACTTCGCCTCGCCGGATCGCCGAGTGCGTGTAGACACTGAGCAGACTCCTCTTTGTTCAGGCTCGGGTTTTCCGCCTTACACCGGCGCACACGCCGATCCAGCAGCATCTTTCAAGGTGCGGTGGACACAAACAATCGCGCGAGCCGGTGATGGCACAACGCAAATATGCTACGCCATCAGGCCAGAAAAACTTAGTTGGGTACCTCATTTGTGTCGACAGGTGCCACAGGCTCAATCTTGCGCATCACACCAGCCGTATCCATCGTCACGGCTACACCCGGGGCAAGCTCCACAAGCATGGTCTCGCCATTGTGCTCCACGACCGTGGCGTGGAAGCCTGCAACGTTGACAATCTGATCGCCAGGCTGAATCGACTGACGCAGTTGTTCAATCTGAGCCTGACGCTTCTTCTGGCCACGCATCATGAGGATGGAAGGCAGCAAGAACAAGGCCAGAATGACAATGAGCAAAATTGGTTCCATGAGAAACCATCATTGCACAACACAATCGTGGGCTTAGTAGAGCGGCATCTGCCCAGGCGCTTCGGGAGGTGCCTGCAAACCCAAGTGCTCCCACGCGGCGGCGGTAGCAACCCTCCCCCGGCCTGTTCGCGACATCAGTCCCGCGCGCACCAGATAAGGCTCACAGACCTCTTCGATGGTGCCGGATTCCTCGCCAACCGCGATCGCAAGGGTCCCTACACCTACCGGGCCACCGCCATGTCCCCTGATCAGGGCGCCAAGCACAGCACGGTCGAGGCGATCTAGCCCTAGCTCGTCGACATCGAACACTTCGAGCGCACTTCGTGCGGCATCCAGGTTTACCCTGCCGTCGCCATGGACCTCAGCCCAGTCGCGCACTCGACGCAGGAGTCGGTTCGCAATTCGCGGGGTTCCACGTGAACGCGAGGCGATCTCAACCGCAGCGTCAGTATCAATCTGCACCCCAAGGATGTTCGCTGCACGGCTGACAACCTTGGTGAGGTCGTCGACATCGTAAAACTCCATTTGAGCTGTAAACCCAAAGCGGTCACGCAACGGGCCGGTGAGCATACCTGCCCTCGTGGTTGCCCCGACAAGGGTAAACGGAGGAATCTCTAGCGGAATCGATGTCGCGCCCGGGCCCTTGCCAACAATGACGTCGATACGGAAATCCTCCATGGCCATATAGAGCATTTCCTCAGCCGGCCGTGCGATGCGGTGAATCTCATCGATGAAGAGCACATCGCCCTCCATCAAGTTAGACAACATCGCCGCCAAGTCGCCTGCCCGTTCAAGAGCAGGCCCGGAGGTCATGCGCAACGACGTGCCTAATTCCTGTGCGACGATCATTGCCATGGTGGTCTTGCCCAGTCCAGGCGGACCAGACAGCAAGATATGATCCGGCGTCACACCACGATTTCGGGCGCCCGTAAGCACAAGACTGAGTTGTTCTCGTACCTTGGGTTGGCCGATGAATTCCTGAATGGACTTCGGACGCAACGAACGCTCAATATCGTGTTCGTCGGCCTGCACGTTGGCGTCGACAGGCGACGGTGCTTTCGCTGAAAAACCTTCAGGGAGCTGGAACTCGGTCTTTTCCACATCAGACATTGCGCTTTAGCCTACTTCTTGCCTAAATGCGTCAGCGCTTGACGCAACAACGCAGAAGCGTCAAGATCCGGCTGGTCTGTTGTCAGCTGATCTACGACCGACTGTGCCGTACGCTCTGGGAATCCGAGTCCGACCAGCGCTTCCACAACCTGTTCCGAGGCGTAAGTGGTGGCTGGCTTTGCTGCTGTACCAGCCCCCACACCGTTTGGTGACTGCGCCGGCAACATCGCTTCAACTTTGTCCTTGAGCTCGAGGATCATGCGCTCGGCCATTTTCTTGCCCACGCCGGGGATCGTTTGAACCTTCTTCGCGTCACCGTTTGCAATATGCGTCGAAAGCTCGCCAGGCTCAAAAACAGACAACGCGGCAATAGCCAACTTCGGCCCCAAGCCAGTCACGGTCTGCAACTTATGGAACATCTCGCGCGATTCATTGTCGCCAAAGCCATACAAGGTGACGCCGTCGTCTTTGACCACCATCGAGGTCATCACTCGACGCGTTTCACCACGCACAAGACCGCCAAGCGTTTGCGGTGTAGCAAGAAACCTATAGCCCACCCCAGAACACTCAATGACCGCATGGTCGAGACCAATAGTGAGCACCTCACCGTTGAGAGAATCAATCATTGCACTGCCGCCTTCGTATTGGGGTGTTGAAGTTGTTGGAGATGTTGCGTTCGAGCGATAAGTGGCGCGCGCCAGCAGTGACAGACTGCAATGGCCAGCGCATCAGCAGCATCTGCTGGTTTCGGCGCCTCACTCAAACCAAGAATGCGCGTGACCATAGTGGTCATTTGCTTCTTGTCCGCACGCCCGTTGCCAGATATTGCTTTCTTTACCTCTGAAGGGGTGTACATGTGCACCGGGATGTCACGCTCCGCAGCGGCTAAGACCATGACACCGACAGCGTGCGCTGTGTGCATCACCGTGGAGACGTTGCCACGTTCAAAGATACGTTCCATAGCAACAACATCGGGCTGGTAATCATCCATCCACTCGCCCACCGCCCGAGAGATTCTGAGCAGGCGCTCCGCAAGCTCCGCGGTTGAGGGAGTTCGCACGACGCCAACTGCTACGGGAATGATCTGGCGGCCACGACCTGCCTGCACAACAGACAAGCCACAACGCGTCAGACCGGGATCAATTCCCATCACCCGTAGTCCTTCGAGGTTCACGCAACCACTCCTTCGCTCATGACACATATGTTCTACCACAACGTGCGAAAAAGGCGCGCCTCTCAAAGAGGGCGCGCCGGTTCACGACGAAGTGTTAAGCGTCGAGCTGCGCTGCAACCTCGTCCGAGATCGTCATATTGGTGTAGACATTCTGGACGTCGTCGGAATCTTCCAACGCGTCGATCAGGCGCATCATCTTCTGTGCGCCCTCGAGATCCAGATCGACCTGAACGTCGGCACGGAATTCCTGGCCAGCATCTTCAATCTCGATGCTTTCACCGATCAGCGCCTCACGCACTGCAGGCAGGTCAGTCGGCTTGCAGGTAATTTCGAACTCCTCACCGAGGTCGTTGACTTCCTCAGCGCCAGCGTCGAGCACTGCCATCAGCACGTCATCTTCGGAGAGGTCACCCTTCTTGATCGTGACCACACCGGTGCGCTCAAACATGTAACCGACAGAGCCGGACTCGCCCAGGTTGCCACCGTTCTTGGTCATGGCGGTACGTACCTCGGTTGCGGCACGGTTGCGGTTGTCGGTCAAGCACTCAATCAACACAGCAACACCGTTGTTGCCGTAGCCCTCGTACATGACAGTTTCCCAGTCGGATCCGCCGGCTTCCTCGCCGGAGCCACGCTTGCGAGCGCGCTCGATATTGTCGTTGGGGACCGAGGCCTTCTTCGCCTTGCGGATCATGTCATCGAGGGTCGGGTTAGCAGCGGGGTCACCGCCGCCTGTGCGGGCGGCGACCTCGATATCCTTGATCATCTTCGCCCAGAGCTTGGAACGCTTTGCATCGTTCGCCGCTTTTTTGTGCTTGGTCGTTGCCCACTTTGAGTGGCCTGCCATCGAGCACCCCTTCATTCCTCTGTTGACGGTTAACAGAGCGCAAGTATACGCCAGCTGCACAAATACGCTGTTACTGGCCGTCGGTGGCAAACTGCGGCACTACCGCAGTACCGCCAAGACGGAAAAACCGCACCATAGGTCGCAACTGCAGCGCCAACGTATCCGCAACCGCATCGTTATAGAACCGCCGGGCGAGTTCTACTCGGGTATGTGCATCACGGAGTTCAGCCGGTACGTCGCCACCGCTTTGCGACGACTCCCTGACCACCTGCATCAGATCCCCCTCAGCGCCAAGACGCAGCCGAAGATCCTTCGAGCTGAACCGAAGCGCCTCCGTTTCGTGAGCCTGCTGCGCGAGCTCGGGAAACAGCGCCGCAACTACAGCGCAGCGGCAATCAAGAGCAGCCTGCAGCGCATCACGGGACCTATCCAAACGAATATGCAATCGGTGAAGTCGCTGCGCAGTGTGAAACGCCCAGACAGCCACGATGACAACGAAGATCAGCGCGACGACGAGAAGCACGATACCAAATGTCATCGCTCAATCCTCACCTTCTCGTTGTAGGAAACAGCCTCATACACAGCGCAAATACGGTTCGCCACCACTGACCAATCGAATTCCGTGGCGCGACGTACGCCTCGGTTAATCAAGTCGTTGCGGTAAGTGGCGTCGTCGATAAGCAGCTGCAACTGCTGCGCCAAAGCATCGGGATCCCCCGGCGGGAAGAATGCCGCAGCGTCAGAGCCAACGGCGGCAAAAGCAGGGATATCGCTGGCTACCACGGCACACCCCGCCGCCATTGCTTCGACCAGAATGATGCCAAACGACTCGCCGCCGAGGTTCGGGGCAACAAAAATGTCGGCGCGGCCGAGAATCTCGACCTTTTCATCCTCCGTAACCTTCCCAGCGAAACGCACCCCGTCCATTTCGCGTGCAGCACCTCCGCCCATCACCGTCACCTGAGGAAGGCGCGGAAGACGCTCCAGTGCAGCCAAAAACACATCGAGGCCTTTACGTGGCTCGTCGAGTCGCCCAAGGAACACAACCTCCACGTCTGAAGAGTCATTGCGCACACCACGAGCCCGCGCGAAGCGTCGCGTGTCAACTCCGTTCGGAATGATCACAGGGTCAGTGCCAATCTGTTCTGCCTGCCACTGCCATGCCAACTCGCTCACTGCGATTCCGGCACGAATCTTCTCCAACTTCGCACGCAACGCAGGCAGCGCTACTTTCAGCGCGTAGGAGCTCTCCGCAGAGGTGTGATAGGTAGCCACGATCGGACCCGCGGCTATTCGGTTCGCAACCATGGCGTAGCCCGGCGAATTTGGCTCGTGGATATGCAGCACGTCGAAATCGCCGAGTTCGATGAATCGCCTGGTCGTCCTCACTACTCGCGGGCCAAACGACAAGCGCGCCACAGAACCGTTGTAAGGAATCGGAACCGCTGGCCCGCCCCGAGTTACCCACTCGGGCAACGGTGTATCGGCAGATGCAGGGCCGAGGACTTCACTGTGATGTCCCATTTCCCGCAACCGCTCCGCCAAGTCAAGGACATGCGCTTGAACCCCACCAGGTTCATCAAAAGAATAGGAGCAGACTAGCCCAACCCGCATCGGCTAGGTCTCCCTTGAGATGTCTGAACGGTTGTCGAGCGCCCAGCGCCTCCCGCGAACCGGGACATCGACAGGCCACAACGGCTGCAGCATGTGCCAATCCTGCGGGTGGTGGGCAATCGCGACAGCGAACTCGTCTGCAATTGCCTGCACCGTTCGCTCAAGCGTGGTTACTTTCAGCGCAGGTGCAACGCTCATCCCCCAGCGAGGATCCGTCTGCGAACCTGCAAACCACGTATGCACTGTGTGAAGGCTCGCGCCTGTCTCCAATGCCAACTTTGCTGGCCCTACAGGAAAAGTCGTATCCTCGCCGAAAAATGTCACTGGCACGCCTCGACGCCCAAGGTCGCGCTCGCCCATCAAACACACGATGCCCCCGCCTTGGAGGACCTCTTTGAGCCTTGCATAGGGAGGAGTTTTCTCCCCGGTGAGGGCAAGTACTTCGAAACCCAGGCTTTCGCGATACTCCACGAACGCATCAAACAGCTTCTCAGGCCTGAGCCGCTCAGCAACCGTTGTAAACGTTCCATAGTGCTTTGCAAGCCACATTCCCGCCATATCCCAATTCCCGGAATGCGGCAGAGTCAGTACGACCCCGTTGCCAGCATCGATCGACTCCTGCAAATACTCCCTACCAACCAGACCTGCAGTGAGTCGCTCATCCAAGTTTGGATCATCCGCAATGCGAGGCAGTTGGAAAGCTTCGAGCCAATATCTTGCGTAGGAACGCATGCTGTCACGCACCAGCTCCTTGGTGACGTTTTCTGCACCGACGACGCGTGTGAGATTGCGGCGCAGCATGTCCATTCCGGCGCCGTCGTTTGATACCCAATCCGCACCAGCAGCAGCTAACGGACGCGTGAGGCACTCCGGAAGCGCCCCGACGATCTTCCACCCGGCGATGTAACCCGCCGAAGACACACGCTTTCCAATGCCGCTCATCTACGCCCCTGCTGGTGGCGCCATCTTCGCGTTCGCCTGATCGTCTCGCGCGGCGAAGACCAGCCGCTGCACCACGGTAAACAACGACCCTGCTAACAGAATCCAAATTGACACCACGACAGCGTTGGGCACCCCAAACCCCTCGAGCGCTAGCCCGCCCAAAGCAAGGATCAAACGCTCTGGCCGTTCAATGAGGCCGCCGACGACGCTGATGCCGCCGGCTTCAGCGCGCGCCTTGATGTAGCTGATCGCCTGCGAGAGGACCAACACAGCTAGGCAGGCTGCAACATGGGCCGCAGACAAGTCCGCAACGTAGACCATCCACATAGCGATCGACCCAAAAAGGGCGCCGTCCGTGAGACGGTCACAACTGGCGTCTAGTGTTGCGCCGAAAGCCGTCCCACCACCACGTAATCGCGCCATGGTGCCGTCCACCATGTCACACGCTGCAAAAATCGTGCTCAACACCGCTGCCCACACGAGATGATCCGTCGGGATGAGAACCATCATCGCCAGCATCGTGGCAATCGTGCCGGCAAGAGTGATCATGTTCGGCGTGACGCCGGCTTTCAACAAGCCCTTCGCCACCGGTTCCACGACAACAGCTGCCGGTTTACGCCCATGCACACTAAGCATCGTGGCTTCTCCCCTCGCCCTGTTCGACCTCGCGCCACCCCTGCGCCAGCAGCTCGCGAGTCTCCTGCAGGAGCTGCGGCAGAACCTTGGTTCCGGAAAGCACAGTCATAAAATTCGAGTCACCGGACCAGCGCGGAACCACATGCAGATGCAGGTGATCTCCAACCGACCCTCCGGACGCTTTGCCCAGGTTCAAGCCGACGTTAATTGCCTCTGGGCTCGACACGTGCTTCAGCGTCTTTACCGCATGCTTGGCAAACGCCATCAGTTCGGTTGTTTCTTCGTCGTCAAGCGCCTCAAGCTCCGCGACCTTGCGATACGGCACAACCATGAGATGTCCGGCGTTGTACGGATACAGGTTCAACACCGCGTATACACGCGTGCCACGGGCAATAATCAATCCGTCTTCGTCGCTGAGTTTCGGTATCTCTAGAAACGGGTCATTGCTTTTCGACGATCTCGGCGCCGACGCAATGTAACTCGACCGGTAGGGCGCCCACAGACGTACAAGACGGTCAGGAGCCCCTACACCGGTATCGATGTAGGGGTCCTCGCCATGATTACTGCCGCTGGGCTGCAACGTTTGCCTCACTCGGCTGATCGTTACGTTTCGCCGCGATCCAGTCCGCGATGATCTCCACTGCCTCATCGACATTCACGCCGTTGATCTGCGTGCCATCAAGGAAGCGGAAGCTCACAGCGTTGGCATCAACGTCACGCTCACCCGCAAGCAGCATGAACGGGATCTTGTTCGTGGTGTGCGTACGGATCTTCTTCTGCATGCGGTCGTCCGAGTGGTCAACCTCTGCACGAATACCGCGCTCGCGCAGCTTTGCGACGACCCCATCAAGGTGGTCGGCAAACGCATCAGCAACCGGAATACCCACAACCTGGTGTGGCGCCAGCCATGCCGGGAACGCACCCGCGTAGTGCTCGAGCAGCACGCCGAAGAAACGCTCGATCGAGCCGAAGAGTGCACGGTGGATCATCACCGGACGCTTCTTCGAACCGTCAGAGGCGGTGTAGGTCAGGTCAAAGCGCTCAGGAAGGTTGAAGTCCAACTGGACGGTCGACATCTGCCAGGTGCGACCGATGGCGTCGCGTGCCTGCACCGAAATCTTCGGGCCATAGAAAGCGGCGCCGGCAGGGTCCGGAACCAGCTCAAGGCCAGACTTCTTCGCCACCGACTCGAGAATGCTCGTGGAACGCTCCCAGATGTCGTCGTCGCCAATGTATTTCTTCGGGTCCTTCGTGGACAGTTCGAGGTAGAAGTCATCCAGACCGTAGTCCTGCAGCAGCGAGATGATGAACTCCAGAACGCTGGTGAGCTCTTCTTCCAGCTGCTCCTCAGTGCAGTAGATGTGAGCATCATCCTGGGTAAAGCCACGAGCACGAGTCAGACCGTGCACCACACCAGACTTTTCGTAGCGGTACACCGTGCCGAACTCGAACAAACGCAGCGGAAGTTCGCGGTAGGAACGACCACGAGAGTCGAAGATCAGGTTGTGCATCGGGCAGTTCATCGGCTTGGCGTAGTAGTCCACCGGCTGCTTAGTCACGTTGCCGTCAGCGTCAACCTCACCGTCGAGCTTCATCGGCGGGAACATGCCGTCCGCGTACCAATCCAGGTGACCAGACTTCTTGAAAAGGTCACCCTTGGTCACGTGCGGGGTGTTGACGAAGGAGTAGCCGGCTGCCACGTGACGCTCACGCGAGTGCTGCTCCATGGTCATACGCACGATGCCACCGTCCGGGTGGAATACCGGAAGACCAGAACCGACCTCGTCTGGGAAGGAGAACAAATCCAGCTCATTGCCAAGACGGCGGTGATCGCGCTTCTCAGCCTCCTCGAGCATGGTCATGTACTCGTCGAGCTTTTCCTTCGACTCCCACGCAGTGCCGTAGACACGCTGCAGACCAGCATTGTCCTGGTCGCCTCGCCAGTAGGCAGCGGACGAACGGGTCAGTTCGAATGCCGGGATGTACTTCGTCGTTGGCACGTGCGGGCCACGGCACAGGTCATGCCACTCCACCTCGCCCGTGCGGGGATTGACGTTGTCGTAGTGGGTCAGCTCGCCTGCACCGATTTCAGTAGCTTCGTCAGAATCTGGGTCGACGTTGCCCTTGTCGTTGATCAGTTCGAGCTTGTACGGCTCATCCTTGAGATCCTCGGCTGCTTCCTCCACGGATGCGTAGACACCGCGGACAAACTTCTGGCCTTGCTTGATGATCTTCTTCATACGCCGTTCAAGCGTTTTCAGATCTTCAGGCGTAAACGGCTCGGCGACATCAAAGTCGTAGTAAAAGCCGTCTTCAATCGCAGGGCCAATGCCCAGCTTGGTTCCCGGGAACTCCGCCTGAACAGCCTGTGCAAGTACGTGCGCACAGGAGTGGCGGATAACCGAGCGACCAAGCTCAGTGTTTGCCGGGACAGGAGTGAACGTGGCGGTTTGCTCCGGCACGTGGGAAAGATCTTTGAGTTCGCCCTCTGCATCCAAGACGCAAACGACGGCGTCGTCGCCCTTGTTTGGCAAGTTCAACTCCCGCATCGCTGCACCCACGGCGGTGCCTGCGGGGACCTCGAACGTTGCAAACTCGACTACTGCTTCGTTTGACATAGGTGTCGTGCGCTCCTTTGCGCGTCATTGGGCTGCGTCATACCTGGACGCAACCCCATCGTGCTGTTCACTGTCCCGACGGCGCAGACGCACGCCGGTCGATAGGGATTCTACCCCCGAGTGCCGGAAAGTACGGCTTCGCCCCAGTACGTATCACCGGAGTTACCACTACCCGGCTCCACAGTGCCCGGTGGCACCCAGTACACCGCGGAACCAATGTGAGTCGTCCATTCGTTAAGGCGATCCATCTCCAGCAGGCGGCGAAGCACCGGCGTGAACTGGATATCCGGGTCCTTCTGGAAAGTCAGAAAGACCAAGCCTGCATTTGAGAGACCTTTCGAGTTCGGGTCCGGCGGAAGGTTGTAGTTGTACGGTCTGCGTAAGAAACGCTGCTCCGGATGGTCCTTCGGCGGCATTGCTCGCGCCATGTGCGAGTTCCTGTCAATGACGGGCAGACCGTATTCATCAATTGCATCGAGATCTGGTTTGTCGAATTCGCTGTCGCCAGTGAGCGGGGCACCGTCGCTCAACCTGCGGCCGACAGACTCCTCGCGTGAAGCCCGGTCGAGCCGCTCCCAATCGTCGAGATCCATCGCGATCCGGCGCACTACCAGTGAGGAAGAGCCATCCTCGTGAAACACCTGCTCCGCGAATTCATCGTCCGAATGTGGGTTGACGGTTCCATCGACTTGACCGAAGAGGTTGCGCGGGGTTTGGCCTTTCGGAATATTGCCGTAGGCGTTCATGAACCCTTGCTGCACCCACGCAGTTTTTACGTAGTCCATCCCTGCGCGGGTCATGTGGCGCATTACCCATGCACACACCATCGGGTCATCCGAGCAGATCTGGAGAACGATATCGGTTTGTCCCCACTCTGGGACGAGCTTTTCTCGCGGCATCGGCTCAATGTCGTGCAGCCACGCCGGCTTACTTTTGGGGGCGGCGACGTCAAAGATTCGCTCGCCCAAGCCGCATGTGATTGTGAGGTTTGCTGGCCTGTCTACCATTTCTGGCTCAAGGCTTGACAAAGGGTTGCGGCCGGAGACGAGCTCTCGCGCATCTTCCGTCCACAACCGCATTAGACGGCGGATTCCATCGGCCTCCACGCCGTCTTTGAGGTTGAACCCAACGAGGTTGAGATTCGCTTGTGTAGTCGTTTGGATGCCTGCCTGATGAGCGCCATCGAATGCGATAGTTGATTCGGTAAGTGCCCGTGATGCAGTTTCGCGATCATCCTCACCGCTACACGCAACGAGCGCCATGCTTGACGACGCAACCCCCGCCACCCCAGCCGCACCGGCCAGAAACACCCGGCGGGAAACTCCGCCACGCTGTGGCTCAACCATTGAATTCGCTCCTCCTAGTGCTTGTGCTCAGCGGTTTCGCTGTGCTCGGCGTGTTCGCCATGCGCTGCATCGTCGCCGTGCTTGTGCTGGCTGTGGTCCATGACCTGGCCATCCTCGCCGTAGTCCTCATCGCCCGGCAGCATGGTACGGACGGCTACTTCCGGAATGTCAATCGTGGTGCCACCCTCAGTCAGCAACGTGACGTCAACGGTGTCTCCAGCAGGAATCTCGTCCGGGTAGCCCATCACCATGAAGTGGTCACCGCCTGGCTTCAGCTCGTAAGTGCCACCGGCCGGAATGACGATGCCCCCCTCCTTCTCCTGCATGACGCCATCCACAACCTCGTGGATTTCGTACATGGCTTCACCCAGCGAGGTAGTGAAGCCAATCACGTGGATGTCTTCATCCGTGCCATTTTTCAAGGTGCCAAAGATCGCCGTCATATCACTGCCATTTTCTGCGTCCTTGGCAGCCTTTGCACGCACAGTGCCATCGACGAGTTCAACGTCCGAGGTGGCGGCAGCATCCGTGGCAGTCTCACTTGCCGACGTTGCAGCGGACGAGGTAGCTGTGTCGGTTGCCGCCTCATTGGAGTCGCTAGAGCAGGCGGTCAGCGCCGGGGTCAAAGCGAAAGCAGCGACAACTGCCGTGGCCATCAAACGATTCTTCATCATGTTTCCTTACTGCGCGCCTTTGCGCACGTCATCAGTTATGGTCTTGCTCTTCTTCGAACGATTCGTCACGGCCAACAACGCGATGACCGCAAGCACGATGGCGCCAAGGGCAAGCAGCCAGAGAGCAGAAAAGCTTGAGTTTTCATTCGTTTCTGCAGCGTTACTCACGGTCGAATCCTGTTGCGATTCCGAGCCGGCGCCATCTGGCTGATAGCTAAACGAGGTCATGCCCTTAGTTGCGTGCCCGTCAGACGACACGATTTGGAAGCCAACTTTGTAGTCTCCGGCCTCCGGCTGAAGATCTGACGGAAGATCGAGTGTGACGTTTCGGCCCTCAATTACCGGTTCGCCGGTGAACAGCACATCCGTGCTTCCATCCTCCGTACGTGAGATGGCGACGGTATTGAAACCTTCCTTGGGCTCGCCAGAAAACTCCAGCTCGATCCGCTCAGGAAAGTCCTGCACCACAGACTTGTTTTCGGGATTGGATCCGATAACAACGTCATGCGCAACCGCGGGAGCCGAGGTAACCAGAGCAGTTGCCAACGCCGCGGCAGCAATACCACCCACTCGTGCAACTTGCCTGCAATGTGCAGGTTTGGGCATTTCGTCTCCTTGTTCAAACTATTGAGTGCGTAATTTTCACACTCGAAATAAGTAGTCGCCTAAAACGGCCGAATAGTTCCCACACTGGCACAAAACCCCCAATATTGGCAGCTAGGAATCGCAGACCCCAGCCTGACTGCCTGAAGAAAAAGAAAAACCGTCAGTTTCCTGACGGTTTGCGTTGTGGTCCTAGCTGGGATCGAACCAGCGACCTTTCCGGTGTGAACGGAACGCTCTTCCACTGAGCCATAGGACCGAACGAATTGCTAGATTACACGGATGGAGCGCCACGGACGAATCCGCAGGCCACAACCACTTTCCCCCAAGAGAGCCTTCCCCTGCCTAGTTTGACACCTTGAATCGCGTGCGGCTCCCGAGAATTACATCGCTGAAACCTCATTAACCAACCCGCGCCAAGTGCCGTGAACTGCCGATTTGGATACAAGCGGTGAATGAGGATAAGGTTTGTTCTCGCAATCAGCGCGGTAAGCGCGGAGAGCATGCGGATGTAGCGCAGTTGGTAGCGCATCACCTTGCCAAGGTGAGGGTCGCGAGTTCGAGTCTCGTCATCCGCTCCAGTTCCATCAAGGAACGTGGGCGCGATTAGCTCAGCGGTAGAGCACTACCTCGACACGGTAGGGGTCACTGGTTCGATCCCAGTATCGCGCACAGAGGGTTTCCCCCTCGTCAACTGAATACAAGATGCGGATGTAGCGCAGTTGGTAGCGCATCACCTTGCCAAGGTGAGGGTCGCGAGTTCGAGTCTCGTCATCCGCTCCAAGTACTTCGGAGTTCCCGAATACTTTGGAGGTAACTCCACGGTGGATTGGTCGAGTGGTTAGGCAACGGTCTGCAAAACCGTGTACACGGGTTCGATTCCCGTATCCACCTCCAAGCTGTCACCAGCCAAGCGCGATTAGCTCAGCGGTAGAGCACTACCTCGACACGGTAGGGGTCACTGGTTCGATCCCAGTATCGCGCACAGAGGGTTTCCCCCTCGTCAACTGAATACAAGATGCGGATGTAGCGCAGTTGGTAGCGCATCACCTTGCCAAGGTGAGGGTCGCGAGTTCGAGTCTCGTCATCCGCTCCACTATGACGTTAAAAATGATAAAACGGCGTTTGCGTTAGCGCGTATCGCTTAGGGGGGTGCGAAAAATCGCCTGCGTTAGCGAGTGTATAGCGCGTTAGCTCTTACCTGCAGAAGCGCTTTCCTCTCTTTCGGCTGAGCGGGCGTTTGCGTTAGCAGGCGTTGATTTGGTCGAGGCGGACGCTATGGTCGGCGACCTCGGTCACAAGTTCGGCATCGTGGGTGATGACAATGACGACGGCACCAGTGTCAGCGAGTTTACGCATTACTCGGGAAATCGCGACCAGGTGCTTGTAGCCAACACCGGATGTGGGCTCGTCGAAGATATAAACTTTCTTGTTCGTAGCAAGCGCTGTAGCAATAACCAGGCGTTGGCGTTGCCCGCCAGAAAGTGCTTGGGGATGATCAGTCTCGTGGTCGGCAAGGTCGAGTTCTTCAAGGATCGCGTGGGCATCGATGTGTTGCTTTTCGGCTTTGGTCGTGCCGAGCGTGACTTCGTCGATGACGGTATCTGAGAACAACTGTCGGGTAGGGTCTTGCATCACAAGGTAGGCGTCGCGGCTGGTGAATTTTTGTCCGCCGAGTGTGATGGATGCATGTTTGGCTTTTTCTAGTCCGCAAACAATGCGTGCCAGAGTTGATTTCCCTGAACCGCACGGGCCAAGGAGTGCCGTGATTTTCCCTGCCGGAAACAACACGTGGTTAATATTGAGGACTGTGTTTCCGTGGCGGTAGGCAAAGGCGAGGTTGTCGATCGTGAGCCCTTCACCTTCTGGTTCGGGCAGGCTCGGCATGGATACGGGCACTAGGGATCGCAGTCCAAGCTGTTTGCGCTCCTCATCCGAGGTAGCGTAGAACTCTTCGCCGGTTGCGGTGAGGGCGATCTTGCCTTTGTCGAAGCAGTAAACGCGGTCGACGATCCCAGCAAGGAAACTCAGCCGGTGTTCAGCAATGATGATGGTGTGTCCATCGGCTTTGAGCCTGGCGATGAGTGTGGCGAGTTGGTCGATAACGTCAGCGGACAAGTTCGCGGTTGGCTCGTCAAAGACGATCAGCGACGTGTTGTTGCACATGGCGACGGCGCAGGCCACGCGCTGCATCTGTCCGCCTGATAGTTGTGTGACGCGGGATTCCAACATGTCGACGATACCTAACTCGGCTGCAACCTCGTCAATGCGGGCACAGATCTCCTGCGGGTCGCGGCCGAGATTTTCTGGACCGAAGGCGAGTTCTTGGCGCACGTGAGTGGTGTAGAACTGGGTGCGCGGGTTTTGAAACACTGTCGAACAGTGGTGGGCAAGCTCTGATAGATCTACTCGTGCCACGTCAATGTCGTCGACTGTGACGCTTCCGGTAAGGTCGCCGTCGTGAAAGTGTGGGATGAGCCCGTTAAACAGCCGCAACGCGGTGGTTTTCCCTGACCCTGACGCGCCACACAGCAAGGTGACGGTTCCAGGTGTGATGGTGATGGTTGCGTCGTTGATTGAGGGGTGGTCTGCTCCTCGATAGGTGAATGTGACCCCAGTTGCTTGGGCTATTGTCATAGGACGATTCTCCATATCGCGAAGCCGATAACGACGAGCAGAATAACTGCGTCGACCACCCGGAATTTCACGACCGTGACTGAGGTGGGCTTTGCGGTTCCGCCCAGTCCGCGCACGAGGGCGGCCGATGCCAGTTCGTCCCCGCTGCGTACCACGGTCGATAGCAGCGGGATTGTGAAGTACTGGGCTGCACGCAGGGAAAGCGCGGACATGCCGCGTAGTTTCATGGCATCTGAGATCGCTTTAACCTCGTGGCCGATCACGGGCAGCACACGTAAGGCAACCGAGATTGGGATCGTGAAACAGGTCGGGATCCGTGAGCTGGCGAGTGCTTTTTGCAAGGTGGCGGGTCGGATTACGCCGATCGCATAGGCTCCCATTCCTGCGCTGACACTGAATCGCCACATCCACTGCAAAAACAGCACGAGGAACGCGCTGGCCGTTGATTTCCAGACCAGGGGTATCACATAAACGAGTGTGCCGAGGACCGCAAACGTGGCGAGGTAGCCTGCTACCCAGCTCGGGCGCACGAGCGTGTTGGGGTTGATCGCAGCGCTCGCCAGCATCACGGCGGCGAATCCGCCCAGAGTACACACGAACCACGGCGAGTAGGCGCTGTAGATCGTGGTGGAGACGATGACGAGCGCTGCGATAATCGTGCGCGGGTCGGGAAGTTTAGACAAGACCGGCCCGTTCAAAGTGCTTACGCGCCACCCGGGTTCCTAACAGACCAGCAAGCCAGCCCACGATGAGCATCACAACGAAGAAGCTCAACAGAGTCGGGATAGTGACTACCTGGGCCATCTTCGCGGCATACTCGGCACCCATTTGTTCGGCGATCTGCGACATATATGCATCTTGGTTCATAAATAGCGGTATCCACGGTGACACGTAGATCGGCAGGATAAACAATGCATATGCCAGTGGAACGCGAACTTTCACGCTCTTCGGCCCCTTGGTGATCACCAAGTCAGCGAGCAGGCCGAATACAGCGGCCACCGCGACGCCGCCCACCCAGTGGCCGGTCACGAAAAAGAGGATTTCGATGATAATCAGCATGATTGTCAACGCCCCCATCTTCGGAGTGCGTGCTGTGAACAGCGCAAAGACGATGCCGTTAACGAGGATAGAAAGCAAGAAACCGGCATACATGGCGGCGGGGATGAACCCGAGCATTCCGAATGCAAACACGATGACGAACATCAAGGCGGTGAAGACGCCAATGTTGATGAAGTCGCGCGCGTTGAGGCGCGAGGATGTGGGTGTGGACATAGTTTTTCCTTTCATGATTGTGAACAGTGCTGTGTTTTAGACGAGTTGCCATCCGGCGGCGTTGATGCGTTCTTGCCAGAAATCGCGGTATTGACCTGGCTGGTTGACCAGCTCGTCGTGGCACCCGCGCTGGGCGATACGCCCACCGTGGGAGAGCACAATGATTTGGTCAGCTGACCGAATGGTTTCCAGTTTGTGGGCGATGACAATCAGTGTGGAGTGTTTGCGTAGCTCATTCATCGCCGCAACAATGTTGGCTTCATTTTCCGCGTCCAACGCGCTGGTGGCCTCATCGAACAGCACAATCGGAGCTTTCTTCACCAAGGCGCGAGCGATGGACACTCGTTGGCGTTCCCCACCTGACAGTGCACGCCCGCCAGCACCCGCCAATGAATTCCAGCCGTCTGGGAGGCGGTTGACGATTTCCGTCACGCCCGACAGGTCAGCGGCCCACCTGATTTCTTCATCGGTGGCTTCTGGGTTGCCAAGGCGAATGTTGGCTTCGAGAGTATCGTTGAATAAGTAGACGTCTTGGAAGACGAGAGACACCTGGCGCATCAGGTCTTCGATGGTCTGCTCGCGCACGTCCACTCCGCCAACGCGCACGCTGCCGGACTGCACATCCCAGAAACGTGCAACCAACCGGGCGATCGTCGTCTTCCCGCACCCAGATGGACCAACCAGGGCACACATGCCGCCTTGCGGGACATGGAAGGAAATATCACAAAGAACCGGGGTGTCCGGATCGTAGCTGAAGGTGACGTCCTCGAAACGAACATCACCAGGGGCGTTTATCGGTGTGGAGGCATCGGGTTCGGACAGTTCGGGGGCATCCATGACCTTGTCGACGTGGTTCATCTGCTGGCGGCGTTCTTCCAGCCCGGTCATGCAGCCGCCGATGTCTTGGAGCATGGTGGTGAACCGCAGGCACATGCCGATTGTGACCACGGCGTTCAGCGCATTCATTTGCCCGCCGAGGGCGAGTTGGGCGGTCAGCCAGATCATCACCACAATGAGCGCTTGGACGAACATTCCATTAATCAGGTTCGCTAATGTTTCGATCCACAATGCTTTGCGACCCTTGCGGTCAGCCTGTTTGAATGCCCGATCAAGGGCCGGGTAGTCGTCGGCGACATGGCAGGAGCGCAGCGCGCCTTGGCAGGTGGCGAATTCGACCATGCGAGCCGCCAACTCTGACTCGGCTGGTTCGGAAACCTGCTTACCTTTATCAAGAAGCACGCGGGAGATATGGAGGAAGGCGAGCATGATCGGGAAGGCGATCGTCAAGGTCAGTCCCAGTCGCCAATCCCAGAACCAGGTTCCCACAGTGATCACCAGCACGGCTGAGAGTTTTTGGACGAGGGAGAAAATGAAATGTGCCGCCGACTCGCCCAAGTTCATCATTTCCTGGGTGACCATGCGCGACAGCCGTCCAGAGCTACCCGAATCGAACACTCCCAACGGTAGGCGGGCTACCTTGTTGCCGACCGCTTGGTGGACGTCGTGAATGAATCCGAGCGCGCCGATATAGCCGGTGCGCATGCCATAAAACTCCGTGCCCACGCCCAGCATCGCGATCACCGCCAAGGCGATGAGCCAGCCCGAAAACGACAGCCCCCACACCGGCATTCCGGTTGCTAGGGCACTTGCGGCGGGAAGCAGAGTCAGCAGGGCAAAGCCGTGACACAGTCCTGAGACCGCACCCCACGCTTGACCAACCGAAAGGTCTCGCCACGAGGCGGGTTCCATCAAACGCTTAAAGCGTGGCAGCAATAGTTGATTCATCGTGTCATCTCCTCGCATGCACCTTGGGTAAGAAGTGCCTGATAGTGCGCATTACCCAACAGCTCATCGTGTTTACCGACCACAGCAATGCGCCCGCGTTCCATGACGACGATTTGGTCTGCCCCTCTGATCGAGGCCAGTCGGTGGGCGATCACAATCACGGTTCTGCCTTTGGCAAGAGTCGAGAGAGCTTGTTGGATTTTCGATTCCGATTCCGGGTCCGCCATCGCCGTCGCCTCGTCCAGCACCAACACTGGGGCATCAACCATGAGCGCCCGGGCGATTGCGATACGGGCTGCCTGGCCGCCCGAAACGTGGGTGTCCTCGCCCAACACGGTGTCGTAACCATCTGGCAGGCTCATGATGAACTCGTCGATCTGCGCTGCCCGCGCCGCCTGCCGCACCTGATCCAAGGTTGCGTCTGGCGCGCCCAGGGAAATGTTGTTGTGGATGGTGTCACGAATAAGCTGTGCATCTTGCAGGACGAATGCAACCGTCGAATACAACACATCCTGGGAAATGCTCTTTAGATCAACCCCGCCAATAGTGATCGTGCCAGCGTCCGGGTCATCGAAGCGGGCAATCAAACTCGCCAACGTCGACTTCCCCGCACCCGACGGGCCAACCAGCGCGGTCACCGTGCCTGCCGGAATGCTCAGGCTCACCTCGTCTAATGCCTGGGTGTCATCATAGGCATACGACACACCCCGAATCTCAATATCATGACCCTTTGGTGTCTGTGGCGCATCGGGCTGACTCAACGCCGGTAGCTCCATGACGTTCACCAGCCTCACTGCCGCAGACCCTGCGAGCTGGTAAGACCAGGCGATTGTCGCGACTGTCATCAATGCGCCCGGCAACACCAAGGCAATCAACGTCGTCGCTATCACCTCGTAGATGCTCACCCAACCGGCGTTCATCATCAACGCGCCACCGCCAAGGTTCACGATCAACAACACCGGGATCGACACCCACGAAAATGAGGCGACCGACATCGACACCAGCGGCATACACCACGCCCGGTAGAACTTAGAAAACTCGTTAGCTGCATCTAAATAGGCTTTATGTGCTTGGCCAACCTTGCCGAACGCTTTCACCACTGAGATACCGGCAACGAACTCGGCCATCGTTGCCGAAACCTGAGCGAGCTTGGTATCCATTTGCGCGGTCTTCTCATTCATCCCACGCATCGACATGCCATACATGCCCACATAAATCGGAATCGTCGCAATCGACAGCAACGCGAGTCGCCAATCCACCACAAACGCATACATCAACAAGGCGAGCGGGGATACGATCGCGTTCAGTTTCTCGATCGGCCCGTGCGCGATCACTGTGTGCACCGTGGCCGTATCATCCTGAATGGTCTTGCGGATCTTCCCCTCACCCTCGCGGGTAAACCACGACAGCGGAGCAGTCGACATTCGGGCGGCAATTTGCCGGCGCATCTGGTTACGCAACGACAGGTCAATAAAATGCGTCACGCCCAATGCAACAAAATATAAGGTCAACCGGGTCATGTATGCACTGACGAGGAGTATGACGATCCAGTTCACTCGCGCCGGGTCCACCTGGTCTTGCATAAGTTCTCTGCCAAGCTCCACCAGAGCCACATACGGGGCAATAGCCAACACCCCGGAGGCGAACGCTAAGACCTGCGCGACGAACAGTTTGCCTTTCACCGGCTGCGATAACTGACGAATCGCGTTCTGGCCAGCGACAGATTTTTCCTTCGCCGACCCATACTCACCTTCAACAACCTGATCCATTGCACTATCGTCCATGCAAACACCATCCTTATTAAGTAAGGCTAACCTTATCTGGTTTCTGGGAGATGTACCTAACCGTGCACGAAAACCGATACGAGCATCACCCTTTCAAGGCCATACTCACCTGTTCACCGGTGCGGAATACGAATCGGATCGTATCCTCGTCTACGATGGCGTGGTCGATGAGTGCGCTCCACTGGGCGGGGCGGAACTCGCTCACAGGTTCGCCTGCCAGATTGTCTAGGGCTGTGGTGACGGCGGCGTGCTTGGCGGTGTTCGCTCTAATATCTGCCTCTAGGCTTGTTTTGCGTGCGAGTGTCTTACGGTAGGCAGTATCGAGCTCTGTGTACTTGTTTTGGTAGGCGTCTTGGTCGAGCGCGCGTTGCTGGTTTTCGGCTATCAGTGCTTCGATCTGCTCAGTGAGTTCCACGATTTTTGTTTGGCAGGCGGCGGCTTGTTCTTCCATACGGCTCGTATCAAGCATGGAGTCAAAGATTTGCAGTAGGTGGCTTTGCCGTGGCTGGCGGGCGATCAGTTGGTTGAGTGCTTGGACGAAAGCATTCTTGATATGTTCGTCTTTCACGGTCGCAGTACTGCAAGGGTGCTCGCCTGCGTATTTGTGGTTGCATTGCCAAACTGTGTACTTATATTTCGTGTTCGACGCCCACGTTTTACGCCCATACCACGACCCACACTGCGCACACTTGAGCCTGGTGGAGAATAAGCCGACCTTGGCTGAGGATATGTTGCCGTGTCGGGTAGTGAGCTCGTATTGCACCTGATCCCAGATGCGCGGAGCAATAATCGGCTCGTGATTGCCTGTTACGTAGTATTGGGGTACTTCGCCTTCGTTGACCTTCATCTTTTTAGTAAGGAAATCGGTGGTGAACGTCTTTTGCAGCAGGGCATCGCCCTTGTATTTTTCATTCGACAAGATCGAGCGCACTGTCGACGTTGACCACACTTCTTTCCCGCGCGGGGTGAGGATCTTGCGGGCAGCGAGTTCGGTTTTGATCTCACTGATAGCCATCCCGTCAAGGAAAAGCTGGTAGATCAGCCTGACGGTTGGTGCCTGGGTTTCATCGATGACGAGACTGCCGTCCTCGCCTTTCTTGTATCCGAGCAGGGATTTGTAGGGCACCATGACTTTTCCATCGGCGAAACGTTTCCTGTGTCCCCAGGTGACGTTTTCGGAGATAGAGCGGGATTCTTCCTGGGCCAGGCTGGACATGATCGTGATGAGTAATTCGCCTTTGGCGTCGAAGGTGTAAATGTTTTCCTTTTCGAAGTAGACCTCGACGCCTGCGTCTTTGAGCTTGCGCACGGTGGTCAAGGAGTCGACGGTGTTGCGTGCGAACCGGGAGACGCTTTTGGTGAGGATCAGGTCGATTTTGCCTGCCAGGGCGTCATCGATCATGGTTTGGAATCCCTCACGGCGCTTCATAGAGGTGCCAGAGATACCTTCGTCGGCGTACATGCCCGCGAACTGCCAATCATTACGGGAGCGAATGTAGGTGGTGTAGTAGTCGATTTGCGCCTCATATGATGAGGTTTGTTCTTCCATCTCGGTAGAGACTCGCGCGTAGGCGGCGACCCTTCTGCGTGCCGGTACACCAGATAGGGGTGTGACAGTTCCGGGTTTCTTTGTTGCGGGTATCGCTGTGACGGTGCGGTTCATGTCAGCCTCCCTTCACTGGTTAAGCCCACTGGCGTCATGGTTCCATCCGCGAGGTGGAATGTGAGCTGGTGCGGGAAGGCTTCAATCATCACGATCTGCTCGCCAACCTGGACAGGGTCGAAACTTTGGGTGCCGAGCATGTCTGCGCAGGCGTGTTCGAGGAGTGTTTCGCGCAGGTTGTGCCCCCTACAGGGGTTGCCGTTCCCGGTGCAGGCACTCCAGCACCGCCAGAACTTATACGAGGTTCCAGACTTGTAGGTGCGGGTTTTGCGTTGATAGTTCTTCCCGCACGCGCCGCAGCAGATCCGTCCAATGAATACGCCCGTGTTCTTTGACGGGGTTGCAGCCGGACCAATCTCGCGCCGATAGGCAATTTCTGCTTGCACCGCGTCAAACGCAGACTTATCGATGATGGGTGGGAGGGCTTGCTCAACCCAGTATCGCGGCAGCTCCCCGTCGTTGAGGGCACATGTGGGTGCTTGGATCGCAGGGCGGTACATTTTCTGTAGCATTTGGCAGCCCTTGTAGCGCTCGTTTTCGAGCATGCGACGAAACACTGACCCGTAGAACCGTCCTCCACCGCGCGAACGTACACCTTGACCATTGAGGATCGCGGCTGTCTTTTCCGGGCTGATCCCATCGAGATAATTGGCAAACAGTAGGCGCACTATCTTGGCTTCTTCGTCGATGATGGTGAACTGGCCGTCTGCCCATTGGTATCCAAAGACAACGAAGGAATTCGTGCCTCCGTTCTTGTATCGGTTCCGGATCGCCCATTTGACGTTCTGGGACAGGGAACGTGATTCTTCTTGAGCAAACGACGCCAACAAGGTCAACAGCAGTTCTCCGTCAGCGCTGAGGGTGTCGATGCGTTCGCGTTCGAAGCGCACAGCCACGCCAAGGTCTTTGAGCTCACGAACCGTAGCGAGAAGGTCGACAGTGTTGCGGGCCAGGCGTGAGATTGATTTACACAACACAATATCGACACCCCGCCCCTGGCTGCGTCCATCAGGTCGGCCAGGCCTTGCCGGGATTTCGTTGACGTGCCAGTAATACCCTCATCGGTGAACACGCCCGCATAGGCCCATCCGGGCGTGGATTGGATCAGGCGCGAATAATAACGAAACCTGCGCCGACAATGACGCTAATTGCTCCGCACCGTTGGTCGAGACCCTAGCGTATGCTGCTACGTTGACCAGTTTCGGGGCAAGCGGCCGAACTGGTGTCACCACACTAACTTGTGCCACGTTTTCTCCTTTCGTGTTAGGTCTATACACGCTCTAAACCAGGTGTTTATCCAGTCGTTTCGCCCACAATCTGTGGTTGATAGATCGGGCTCCACGCCTGGAACAACAATCGATAGACACGCCGATACTCTGCGGGGGTTAGCACTCCTCGACCTGCCAGAATGCTCAACGTGTGAGCGTCAGTAATGAAGGCGAGTTCTCGGACGAATACCTCGGGTCTTGTCATCTGATCGACCGTGGTGGCGAGCGTGTTCATGAGCGCCCACCTCGGGTGCCAAAGCGAGCACGCACATAACAGGCGTGACAGCAATACTTTTGACCTGGCTTGTCCACGATCACGAAGCGGTTGTTGCGCGGTCGTATCTAGTAACACCGTGGTG
>NZ_KV821288.1:0-3858 GCF_001815635.1 Corynebacterium sp. HMSC075D04 | reverse complement strand
CCGAACTGGACCACCTACATCAGATCAGACACAATTGAATCGACACCAACTGTCGCATGTGTCCGATGCAGGTTTTTGGTACCGATGTTCTGAAGAACCGGTGCTTCCGTGTTCCGCGTATTTGGTAACGGGAAACTTGAGGGGACGCTCAGCCAGACCCGTTTTCTTCATTCGTCCGTGTCGATTGAAACGCTGGCCTTGCTCATAAAGAAATCTCCTAATTTTAGTTCGGTGACTCCTACGCATATTACCCAAAGCGACTACTCAGAATCTGTAGCCAGGCACATCGCGATGATCTGCTTGAAATCAGCTACAAGGCCCGGCTCCTTCTAAGTTGATATTGACGCATCACCATCCAACTACAGTGTCGTCAGAAACAATTATGGAAGAATCTCCTGTAGTACCGGGCACGCGAAACACCGGTACCAACATCGTCGATTCGTGATACCAACTACCCCGGATCGGCAGGAGCTCCTCCTAACCGTTTGCCCCGACAGATACCAACGGACCTCCTCGACTACAGCTCAGGACAAGTGAACGGGGTCCATTCATTTTTCCAGAAAGCGTAGTGCTTTAAGACGAGGCCGTTAGACAATCTTTGAAGCAGCTAGATGCTAATTGGATAATTCTTGACCGTCATTTTTCCATATGGTTAAGATACGTGCATGCGTCAGTTTATTTCACAAACCACAGCCGCGGAAGAGCTCTCCCCAATCCTCCCTGGAATCCAATGGGCCCTAATGACTGGAATTGATGGCGCCTTGTCCCAGTACGACCCAGCCACTGGGCATAACGCATGGGTCCTTGGGAGCCTTGCGTACAATCAAATCTTCGATCGCTTCGATAGAGTCTTCAGTACCGGCAGATACCTAATTCCTTCCGGCGCGACAGACGACGTCCCCCGGGCCGACGTATTGGAGGGCTTGCCCGAATCAGCGGCCAACCTAATGCCAACCATCCCACCCGGTGATGTACAGCGCGAATATATTAATCAAGTTCCTGGATTCCGCTTTGGTCCCTACTCATTGCTAACCCAGTCTTCAGGCTCCCATTCCCTCGACGATTTTGTTTGGTCTTCACTCCGAAAGAAGACAAAGCACGAGATCGCTTGCCTTTCTTATTGCGACTCTAAAGAGGAGAGTGGACAGCTGTCACTCGAATTAGGGGAGGATTCTCTCCCCTCTAGTAGCTTTGTTATTGTCTGCTATCGGGTCTCTACCTCTGGTTATACAGCTGGCTACGGACTGCCACGGGATAATAGTCACGGCGGTTCGCCTTGGCATTGGTTTACCGAGTTACCACCCCTCGAAAGCAAAGCCAAAAGTATTTCGCTTGACCAACCCGAGCGAATCAGCCCACGTATTAACAAGAATGTTTCGCTCAAGCGCCAGCAATATGGCGTGCAACAAGGCTAGAGCGGACTTAGTGAGTAAAGGATAATGCCGGGCGACATGTTTGAACCTTCACAATTGACCCTCGTTCGTGAGCTCGAAGGTGTTGCTAAGAATCAACTTGCGGACGATTTAGGAGTTTCAGCAGCAACAATCACCGGATGGGAAAAGGGGATGAAATCTCCAACACCAGCGAACGTAACGCGTTTAGCATTTAGATTCGGCGTCACCCGCGAATTCTTCACCTACATGCCCGCTGGAGAGTTTGCCCGACCTGACGAAACTTTCTTCCGTTCCCTTCGCTCGACAACCGCTAAAGAACGCAGTAAGAGCAATGCATTCGTCGGCGTGGTCGAGCGAATTATCTCATCTTTCGAACCACTCGTACATTTCCCCTCTTATCGCTGGTCAGAAACTTCAGATGCGGAATCCCCTGAACTCGCAGCACGCAAGATCCGAAAGGAGCTTGGCCTAGGCCTAGAACCAATTCGGGATTTAATGGAAATTGTCGAAGACGCCGGAGTTTTCGCTGTATACGGCCCTAAAAGCTCGAGCTCGGTGGATGCGTTTTCTCGATTCCACATATCAAACCCAGTTTTGGTGATGAATCCAGCAAAAAACGACTACTACCGCCAGCGCTTTGATGTCGCGCACGAACTTGGACACATAGTGATGCACAGAGGTGATCAGGCTGGATCAAGAGAGATCGAATCTGAAGCCAACCGCTTCGCCTCAGAATTTCTGATGCCCAGTGAAGCTCTGACAGACGTTCTTCCCACAAAAATGGATCGTTCGGGATGGGCGTACCTGAAGGCCCTCAAAGAAGAGTGGGGGGTCAGCATGCAGGCTTTGCTCTACCGTTCAAGGTCCCTGCAATCGATATCAGAGCAAGCTTATCGTAACGCAATGGTAACTGTTTCTAAACGGGGCTGGAGACGGAGCGAACCTGGAAACAGAAAAATTTTAGAAATGCCGTCTCTCCTGCCGAGCGCTGTCTCTTTACTGAACCAGGATGGATACTCAAACGCACAACTTGCGGAAAACGCTGGTGTCCCTCTACATGCATTTGAAATCGCCGTTCGCCATACACCCACCTTGAGCGTCAACCCTTAGGCTATTAGCAATATTGCGCGTTTGACGCGAACGGGTACCAGTAACACTACAGTGTCTATCAAAACAGTTCTGGGGTTGAACTGCTCTCAGTTTTGTTCCACGGCAAACACCCTGGATCAACCCCCGACAGTTCAACGGCTGTCAAGTCAATGCAATAACCAGTAGTCTGAAATGCACGTGGATACCAGGATTTTATTAATCAATCAGGTCACCTGAAACAGGGTCCATGCACGATACCTCTTACCTCCACTGAATTGACCGAATAAACTTCATCGGTGTGCGCTTTTTCAATCGAATACTCAATCGGCAAACACCCAGCAAGATCGCTTTTGTGAGTCCGACCCCATCTACCGTGGACCCTCAACTTAAAGTCGAACTTGGCAATCTTTTCCAGTCAGTAGCTCGTAAGTTTAAGCAGGTATCGCATTCAGATCCACAAATGGACGAAGAGCTGAAACAACGTCTCAACACAATGCTGCAAGCGGAGAAGTTCAATGGGGCACTCATACCAGACGAAGTTTGCCGGGGTGCTGCGGATCTGTTATGCGCGCATCTGCATGCAATTGGCGAATTATTTCGCACGGCCGGGTTCGTATCTCCAGCGATCATCGCACCTCAAGCGCGCACGATTCTTGAAAACTCTGCATTAATCCATTTCCTTTGCGATTGTGATGATCAGCTCCGCATTGCCCGTGCGATGAAAACCCTAAAAGAAAAGATGCAGAAAGAGCATGCAGACCAAAATCCTCGCTTCTCAGATTTCTACCTTGAACTATCTAAAGCCGTTGCCTCAAATGGCCCACTTAATCGTGGAAAACGGGTAAAAACTGGCGAATACACAGAACTCATTGCGCGAGAATTCGGTGACATTCAAGGCAGCGAGCTTTACGCTGCCTTCAGCGGTCTAAGCCACCATAATGCCTGGGTAGGATATGTTCACGAATACAATGTCAATCATTTTCCTACCGACTTAGAGCTTGAGGCTATCGATTTAAGCGCGAATGTTTTGGTAATAGTCCTGCTCACGCTTCGCCAGCTGGTCCCTCATCGTCCACAAACGACTGAGGATCAGGTCCAAAATATTCAACTGCTCTACCTGCAGCTAACCATCTTGTGCCAAAAGCTTTTCAATTGAAGCCAATGAAAATCCGTGCCCTCAAATTGCTGATTTTCAAATCTATTTCTAAAAGTGACATAGATAGGGGAATTCTCCGCACCATCATGCACGTAATGTACAGAAGCTTTGCCGTCGAAAATTGGCGAGCCGTTGAGCATTCGATCCGGGGAGAGGTCCCTTTCCCGCGACGGTCGCTTTCATACTGCCGTTTCCGTGTAGTTGGTAGGGGCAATCCGC